>CAYYHF010000105.1:0-4315 GCA_964471415.1 uncultured Clostridia bacterium
GACCGGGAGATTGTGGCGGGCTTCCTGTTTTGGGTATACAAGATGGTGATAATCGGGGCATGCATCGCTCCCGGCGCTCTCGATGTGAAGCGGCTTGTAGACGGCGGACTCGATCTGGTATTGCGTGGGCTGTTTGTGCCCGGCGAATGCGAAGATTCTGAGGACTGAGAGGAGGGTCACGATGGAAGGTAGCCTTAAGTATCTGAGCCCTGAGTGGCGCGATGAGGTGCAGAGGAAGCTCTCGGCTGAGCTTGACCCGGAGAAGATGAACTACGCGACTACGTCCTTGGTCTCGGTCTACGGCGACTGTCCTGACGGTAAGCAACACTACTTCCTGGTGAGCTGCGTCGATGGCGTGTTCGTGGAAGTGAAGGTGGGCGAAGGCGAACCGCCGGAAGCGGAGTTCTCGATTTCAGGCGATTATGAGGTGTTCGCCAAGATGTCCCGGGGCGAACTGGGGGCGCAGGCCGCCCTGATGAGCGGCAAGCTCAAACTCCGAGGCAACATGGTGAAGGCGCTCAAGCTGTCTTCTATCGCCGATAGATTCAACCGAATCATAGCCGCGATCCCCACAGAGTTTTAGGCCGTACAGATCCTTGCAGTGAATCTTGGCCGGGGAGGGGCGATTATGGATCCTTTCTGCGTGGATTGCCAGGAGCGGATTCGAAACATTCAGAGAGCTATGGCCAGCGAGGGCTCGGCCGTCTACCTCGGTTCGCGCCTGTGCACACTGTCCTGGACTACTGATGCGTTCTGCCCGTGGCGCAGCTGTATCGCGATCCCCAAGGAAGGTCTTCCCACGCTCTTCACATCGTGATAGACGCTTCGCGCGCGGCCGACGACTTGGCTTTTGGAAGACAACGTGAGGGGATACGCTCCTTTGGGCGGGCAGGACCAGATCACCGCGATCTCCGACTTCATCCGGTACGAGCTTGGGATCGAAAAGGGACGATTTGCCTACGCAGGCGGAGCATGCACCCCCGCAATGCGCAGGGAGCTTCAGCCAGGAGACTCTCTCATCAGGCCTAAACACCGGCCCCATCAAGTACTGGACAGACCCAAACCATGTTTACACAGCCGGCGAAATGCTCATCTGCGTGGCTCAGTACGCATGTCCCGATGAAGGCATCGGGTTCAGGTACGAGTGCCCGATTCTCATCCGCCAACGCGATTGCGAGCTCATGGCCAAGTTCCCGCTGGACATCGAGGAGATAAAGCAGACGGATTCTTGACATTGCAAAGCAACATTGTCGTCCTGCGCGGCCTGGATAGCTGTTTCGCACAGGACGACAGCAGGATTTCGGGCGCGAACGGAGAAATCGGACAGTACTTTATTCACGAGCTAACTTTAGTCCTGGGGAGGGTGCATCGCTGTGCAGAAGATGAGGATCCAGAAGGAAGACGGGCGCTACCTAATCTACTATTCCTTTGACACGCCCAACGAGGGCTTGGGAGATGGCGATGCGCAGGGGGAGGAGGGGGAGGACTGTGTCGGAGTTGAGATGGAACCCGATTCTCGAGGAGTGGGTGGCGACCGCCACCCATAGGCAAGACCGGACGTACAAGCCGCCGGAGGGATTCTGCCCGCTGTGCCCAACGCGGGACGCGGGATTCCCGACTGAGGTGCCTGCAGCGGACTACCAGATCGTAGTATTCGAGAACAAGTTTCCGTCTTTTCGGCGCGCCCCAGGCGCTCCTGTTGTCGCGGGAACCCGGCTTCAGCCGGTCGCTCCGTCTCGGGGAATATGCGAAGTGGTTCTTTACACTGACGACCACAACGCTACGTTCGCTGATCTATCGGTGGATCGCATCGCGAATCTGGTGGACGTGTGGGCCGACAGAACCGATGAGCTGGGCGAGCTCAGCTATGTGGACTACGTTCTCATATTCGAGAACAAGGGGGACTGTGTAGGGGTTACCCTGCACCACCCGCACGGGCAGATATACGCGTTTCCGTTCATCCCGCCGCGCGTTGCAAAGGAACTTGAGTCATCGTCGAACTACATGGCGGCCGAGGGGCGCTGCATCTTCTGCGACCTCCTTAAAGAGGAGCTTGCGGACGGGAGACGGATCGTGGCCCAAAACCGCGACTTTGCGGCGTTCGTCCCCTTCTTCGCGAGATACCCCTACGAGGTACATGTGATGCCCAAACAGCACAGGACGTCCCTGCCGGAGCTGGATCGCTCAGAAAGGCGTAGTCTTGCGCGAATCCTCAGTACGACAACGCGCGGCTACGACAAGCTCTTTGACTTTTCGTTTCCTTATATTATGGTGGTTCATCAGAAGCCGACGGACGGCCTATGGTACGACCATTATCATCTGCACCTCGAGTTCTACCCCCCGCATCGCACAGCCGCCAAGCTCAAGTATCTTGCGGGAAGCGAATCGGGCGCCGGCGTCTTCATAAACGACACCCTTCCTGAGGAGACGGCGCTGGAAATGCGCGCGGCGATCAGGCGAGCTTGTGATGACGGCTGCGCGGGAAATGGGGGGGCGCCGTGATGGCTGTGGACTGCAGCGGTCTTGCGCGCACGTTTCGCGACTACTTCGCAAGGCTTGGCGAGGGCGTCGAGGCCGATGAGACCGGCGGGACTGGCGAGCGCCGGCCGGTGCTAGTGGCCAGGGCGCCGGGCAGGGTGAATCTGATCGGCGAGCACACTGACTACTCGGGGGGACTCGTACTTCCAGCGGCGATAGATCGGGACATCGCGATAGCGTTTCGCCCGCGGGCCGATGGCATGGCGCGGCTGTATTCGGTGGACTATGATGAGCTCGCCGAATTCTGTGTAGACAGCTCCGCCTCTATCCAACGCGACCCGGCCCGCCCCTGGAGCGACTACTTCAGGGGCGTTGCGGCCGCGCTGCGCGTCAGCAGCGGCCCGTGGGGCTATGGGGTGTCTTTGCGCGGGTTGGACGCGGTCATTGCAGGCGACATCCCCAAGGGCGCTGGGCTCAGTTCATCCGCGGCGCTGGAGGTGGCATCGGCGTTCGCTCTGCTCTCCGCCGCCGGCGCAGGCGCAGGCAACAGCGATGGCGCCGGCGGCAGGCATGGGGTCCTGGGCTTGGATTTGGATCGCCCCGAAGTGCGGCGCGACATAGCTTTGGTGTGCCAGAAGGCGGAGAACGACTTCGTCGGGGTAAGATGCGGAATCATGGATCAGATGGCCTCCGCCTTGGGACGCGCAGGGCACGCGGTCTCTCTCAACTGCCGTACTCTTTCCCACGAGCTTGTACCCATGTTTCCTGAAGAAGCGGGGGTCGTTTTGGTTGTGTACGACACCGGGATCCGGCGCGGGCTAGGCGAATCCGAATACAACCTGAGGCGCGCACAGGTGGAACAGGGCGCCCAGCTGATCGCCGCGGCCCTGCGAGATATGAGAGTGGGCGATCTGACCCCGCGCGGCGCGACCCCACGCGATCCGGGGGTCCGCGCTCTCGGCGACCTGTCGCCCGCCGAGTTCGAAGAGGTCTTTCGGCGCGCGGCGCTGCCTGCTTCGATTGCGCGCCGATGCGAGCATGTTGTCAAGGAGAATGAACGGGTTGCCGGAGCGGTCGCGGCGCTTCGGGTTCACGATCCTGCCGCGTTCGGAGCTTTGATGTACGAATCTCACGAGAGCCTTCGCGACCTGTACGAGGTGAGCTGCCCTGAACTTGATGCCGCTGTCGATATCGCCCGGGCTACGCCGGGGGTGTTCGGAGCGCGCATGACCGGGGCCGGCTTCGGAGGCTGCACAATCAATCTCGTGAGGCGCGAGGCTGTGGACAGCTTGCAGTCGAGGCTGTCGAGGCTGGCAGGGGCCGGGGATGGGCGCGAGGATGAGCGCGAGCGCCGGCGCGCGAGGCCGGCGGGCGCCTTTGCCTCTGCGGCGTTCGTCGTGAAAGCAGCGGACGGCGCGGGGATAGTGAGGGTAGGATAGGGCGCGGGCCATAGGACCCGGTGTTGCTGCCGACAACGGGTTGCAGGGTAGAGGTTTGCGCCGGTGCACACTGGGTAGGTCACACCGTGTTTTGTGGGAAACGTCTTTTCCACAGTGATCTGGTGTACCCAGTCATCGCCAACGTCATAGACATAGCGGAACTTGCCTCCTAAGGCCTCGGCGGCATCGGCTACCGTCACGTCCAGCTCGTCGATGAGACTCCATCCATCGTCCGCATACTCGAGATCCCCCACGTCCAGGCACCTGACGCGGCGGACTGGCGTGCTCGAGGGCGATCTTAAGCTGGTAGACAGGGCCGTCCGGCTCGGCCTGCGCGATGCCTGCAAGCTGTGTCGATTCCCGGGCAGCGCGATGCGGATCAGATACGGCGATGCTCA
>CAYYHF010000105.1:4415-8348 GCA_964471415.1 uncultured Clostridia bacterium
GCTGTCATCGCGGCGATCAGTCGGCTGAGGTGTTCGGGGCTGCGTGGGTTGTTGACCAGATCTATGGTCAACATGGGTACGGCTTTGGCGGGAATGTCCAGGTCGTCAAGGTACAACCGACCGAGATCATGGGCGCAGCCGGGGTCATCCTCAATATGCGAGAGGGCGCGCGGCTCAGGGGCGATCCAGCCCCCGAGTTTATCTCCATTCCAGTGCTACAGGCGCAATGTAACGTGCAGCGCCCGTTGCGGCAACCCTCGGCAGGCAAGAAGACAGAGTCGCGTCAAAGTCGTACTGACGCCCCAGCCTGCCTGCGCATGAGATTTGGCTCCAACGCTTTTCCATACCTTCGTGTATCATGGATGCATGAGCAGTTCGGAGCCGGATCCTCTATTCGTCCGCCCGATTCGCCGAACGCTCCAGTCCTCCGAGGCCAACGCTCGCGATCGCCGCCCCCAGGCCCTTGCCTGACCCTTCATCGTGCGGGAGAGGGGTCACGGACGCGCTGATATCCGTTCCATCCGTACGAGCACACTCCCAAACGATCACGTGAGCTTCACGCACGTTCGCCAAGCGTTTGGCATCGACCGCGTCAGGGCCGATCCTTCGGGCGGATCAACTCCAGCCAGATTGTGTAGGGCGTCACAAGTCTTGTTCCGAGCCAAGCCAAGCCGACCCTGAGCGTCCGATGCTCCTTACTACCGGCAGCGCCGCTGGCCGGCAACCCCAAGGGGGTAGTGTCAGTTCTCGACGATAGAAGGCCCGAAAAGGCGGGTCGGTCGAGCTTCCGGAGAAGCGATGTCCGGCGATGTGGTGGTAGTGATCGATCCGCCCAAAGGCCTGCTCACACCGGGCTGCCCTGCAGGTTGCCATACCGGGTTGACCGATAGTCCGGTTACGGTACCCGAGTCCGAATAGTATTTGACATCTGGGCCGGGGTGGTGCAATATAGTAGAGTGGGCTGACTGACCCGTCAGTCAGCCGGGAGCGCCGATGGGGCGATGCGAAATGGAGCTGAAATGTGTGAGTTCTCTTTCCAGGTTTATTCAGAAGTATCCAGTGGCCGTGATCATCGCAACACTCCTCATAACTGCGCTTGCCGCCCTGGGCGCGAGCAGAATCACGATGAGCACCGCGGTGCGGGATTTCTTCCCGTCCACCGACCCGGAGATAATCGCGCTGGACCACATCGATGAGGTCTTCGGCGGCTCCGATTATGTCCTGATTGCGACGAAGGCCGATGATGTGTTCACGCCGGAGGGCCTCGAGATTCTTGAGAGCATCACACTGGGCATTGAGGATGTTGAGGGCGTTCATTCGGTCAGGTCTATTACCAACATGGTTGAGGTCGAGGGCACTTTCTGGGGCCTTGAGGTTGTGGATCTTCTCGCCGAGATGCCAACGGATCAGAGCGAGGCGGACGCCGTTCGGCGTCGAATGGAGGATAATTCCCAGGTAGCCGGCATACTCTTGAGCGAAGACGGCCGGTACGTTCTGGCCTTGGCCCAGCTTGAACAGGGGGTCGATGCAGGAGCGGTCTCGGCCGAGATTCGGTCAGTCACAGACCGACACCGCGGCGACATTGTCTTTCACCTATCGGGTTCACCTTTTCTGAGCAAGGCAGCGGAGGAGTATCTCCGTGCCGACTTGGTGAATCTGTTTCCTTTTGCAGTGGCAGTGATCGTCATCGTCCTTGCGTTGAGCTTTAAGACGATCAGCGGTGTGCTTCTGCCGCTGGTTACGGTGCTGCTGAGCATCGTATGGACCCTTGGAGTGATGGGGTTTGCCAAGGTTCCGCTGACGCAGATGAGCGCTGTGTTGCCGGTGGTGCTGCTGGCATCGGGAAGCGCATATGGCCTGCACATGATGCATCGCTACTACGAGGAGAACGGCAACGGCGATGGAAACGGCAATGGCGCCGGTCGCGTCCGCAGAAACGGCAATGGCGGCAACAGCGGCTCGGCCGGCCGCGCGCTTGAGTCGGTCGGGATAGCGATAGTGCTGGCGGGCGTCACCACTGTGGCAGGATTCGGATCCAACGTATTCAGCAGCATGACGAGAATGCGCCAGTTCGGCGGGTTCACAGCCCTTGGCGTGGCTTTCGCGTTGCTGATCGCGCTCACGTTCTTGCCTGCGGTTCTGACCGTGCTCGACCGGAGGCGCGGCGCAAAGCACAGTCGGATCGCGCGTAGGCGAACCCGAGGCCAAGCCTCCGTGTGCGCAGATCCCGGAGGCGCGGGCGATGCAAGGCAGACTAACGGCACTATGCACGGCAGTCGCAGGCTTATGGGGAGTGTGAGCAGATTCGTGCTGCAAAAGCCGGCTGTGGTGGTCATTGCCGTTCTTGCGCTGATCGCGTGGTCAGTCGGGGGGCTGTCTCGTCTCAAGGTAGATACCGACTTCGCCACGTTCTTCGACGAATCCAGTACGGCCAGGCAGGATTTCGACCTAATCAGGACCGAGTTCGGCGGGGTCGATACCATTCAGATACTGGTCGAGGGCGACATCCTTGATCCGGCCGCCCTGAACGCGATGGACAGAGCGCAACGCGACTTTGAGGAGGGCAGCGGGTTCGGAAAGGCCTTCTCCATCGTTGATGTTGTGAAGCAGATATCGGTGGCGCTGCATGAAAATGATCCCGAGTGGGACCGCATCCCCGAATCGCGCGAGGAGGTTGCGCAGTACTTGCTGCTCGTGTCGATGTCGGGCGATGTGGGCATCGACCAGATGCTCAGCCTGGACGAGACCCAGGCCAGAATACAGGTGATGACCGACTCCACCGTGAACTCGTCAAGCGCCGGCGGAACACTGGAGGCGGCTCGGGCGATCGTGGCCCGGAATCTGGATGGGGTGGACGCTATCGAAAGAGCCAGCATCACGGGATTACCGTTCCTGTCGGAGTCCATGGGACGACAGATAATGGCGAGCCAGATGAGGAGCTTGCTTTTGGCCGGGATAGCCGTTGCGGCAATAGTCTACTTCACCTTGGGGCGCTCGTTCACATCGGCACTGTGTATGGGCCCGATAGCCCTCACGATACTTGCCAACTTCGGCATCATGGGATGGGCGGGCATTCCGGTGAACTTGGTAACTGCCTTGGTGAGCTCGATAGCTGTCGGTATAGGTATAGACTACGGCATTCACATATACAACAGGTTCCGTGAAGGTCTGAGTAACGGGCTTACGCCTGAAGAGGCTGTGCATGACACAATATCCAACACGGGCATAGCCGTGACTTTGAACGCCATATCAGTGGCGGCGGGCTTCATAGTGATGCTGGCGTCCAGGTTCCCCCCTGTGCGTCAGTTCGGAACGTTGATTGCAGTGACTATGGTGGTCTCGGCCGCCGGGGCCCTGTCGCTGCTTCCAGTGACTTTGATTGCGGCGAGCAAGCGCGCGCCGAAAGCGAGAGGAGAACGGATATGAAGACGGGTTTGGATATTGGGACTCGCGCAGCAGCGGCGATGGCCGTTGTCGCGGTTGCGGCCGTGGTCGTGGCGATGGCAATTGGATGTGTGCTCGCGCCGGCGGCGCACGCTGCTCCCACGGCGCAGCAGGTGCTGGATTCGGTGGAAGGATCGGGCCTCTTGGCAGGCAGCGGGCGCGCCGTGATCGAGATGACGGTGGAAAAAGGTAAACAGAAGAAGTCCCATCGCCTTGAGGTGTTTCGCATCGACGATGGAAAGGGCACTTCCAAGCAGATGGTGGAGTTCTTGGCGCCGGCCGATGTCAGGGGCGCCAAGTTTCTCAGCATCAGCGAGCCTGGAACGGACGATCAGATGTGGCTCTACCTGCCCGCGGTGGGCCGCGAGCGCAGGATAGCCGGCAGCGCCGTGCAGGGGCAGTTCATGGGTACCGACTTTACCTTCGAAGAGATATCTATGAACGAGAACACGTGGAAGGCCTACACGCCCGCCCTCGCTGCAGACCAGA
>CAYYHF010000106.1:0-8311 GCA_964471415.1 uncultured Clostridia bacterium
ACCACACCGGCATTCGATATATCCGGAGAATTGACAAAGCTTAACCTTGCGCCCCAGATACCGCAGGAGACGTCCCTGACCGGCGATTTCGCGGCGTCGGGCAATACACGGGATTTCCAGGGCGGCTTTGCGATCACCAACACCGCGGCCTCCTGGAAGGATATGACGATACGGGCGGACATAACGGGCAGTGAAGAGGTCATCGCGCTAAGCAATCTCGAAGCGAAGATCATAGACGGTACGATCCTTGGCGGTATTAAGTGGGAACGGCCCACGCGGACAGTGTCCGCTGCGGTCACCGGACGCGAGTTCAACCCGGCAAGAATAAATGAGGACCTGTCCGGCAATGTCAACTTCACCGCTTACAAGACCACCTCGACGGTATCTGGTCGAGTCACCCACCAAGACAACGGCCAGGGGCTCGAAGGCGTTGCCATCGGTTTCAGCGGTGGATTCGGCACAGCAACCACAGGAGCCGATGGAACATGGTCCAAGAGCGGTCTTGCGGGCAACGTCACTGTGACACCCACAAAGGAGGGGTGGACCTTCGACCCAACCAACCGCCAGGTGAGCGGAGCAGCCGGCAATGTCGACTTTGCGGCTACTCAGTCCAGTTCCTTCCCGATAGCCTTTGAAGATCCCAATCTCGAGGCCGTAGTACGCGAGACGATCGGGAAGCCAACCGGGCAGCTGATGAACACCGATGTGGCGCACATAACAGAGCTGAATGCCAGCAACCGGGGCATATCAAGCCTAGGAGGCATAGAGCACCTGGTCAAACTGTATGATCTGAACATTGGCTATAACAACATATCCGATCTCAGCCCGCTTTCCGGGCTCACAGACCTCATGTACTTGTACGCGTGGAACAACACATTCTCTGACCTGACGCCTCTATCGGGACTTACTAATCTTCGAATGCTCTACTTCCATGAATGTCCCGTTACTGACCTCACTCCCATTGCGGGACTTACAGACCTGGGAACGCTGGCTGGGCACGATAGCCTAATCACAGATATCAGCCCGATCGCCGGGCTGACAGACCTCAGCTTCATCAGGAACTTGACGAATATGGAGTCACTGTACCTGCACTCAAACCAGATTTCGGACATTGGCGTCCTGGGCAACATGGCAGAACTAGACGATCTGCTAATACACGGCAATCAGATTGCGGACATCACTCCACTAGCTGGACTGACGAAGCTGAAAAGGGTCTATTTGGGCTGTAACCGCGTTTCCAGCATAGGCGCGCTTTCAGGACTGATAGACCTTAAGGATCTCTCGCTCTGGCACAATCAGATCTCAGACATCAGTCCACTATCAGGTCTGACAGCCCTGGAGAATCTGAGCATTAGTCGAAATCAAGTCTCGGACATCAGCCCTCTCGGAGGCCTAGCAAACCTGCTATGTCTGTATCTCAGTGAAAACCAAGTTGCCGACATAGATTGCCTCGCCGGGTTCGCAGAACTGGAGACGCTGCGGCTGGACCACAACTTCATCGAGGATATCGACCCGCTAGTGGCAAACTCCGGCCTGGGCAGCGGCGATTACATCACCCTCGAGTACAACCGGCTCGACCTATCCGATGGCTCTGACGACATGCAGAACATCAACACACTCATCGAACGCGGCGCTACCGTTCATTTCCGGCCCCAAAGGTCAGATTCACTCGCTGATGCTCACTCGTTCGACGATCCGTGGAACGGAGCGAAGTACGATCCGATTGACTGCACGCTCATCGTGCCCTAGCATTCCGCTATCACGCGCATATCCAGCCAGCGCCATCATTCACATGGATGGGGGTACTGGCTGGATATGCCATAGTCGGATTGTATTGAGTTATTCGGGGCCCGCAAGATCACCCTCTGGGCCCGTGGCCCTATTTTGACGCAACCGCGGGCCCTCCCGTCCAGCGCGACCTCGTGGGTCGAGCTCTGCGCAAGTTCGTCAGGTCTGCTAGAACCTGACGTTCAGCGAGATCCTGTGCGAATCAGGCAGCACCTTGTGAGTCTGGTAAGCATAGTCCACTGAGAAGTTCCCCATACCAAATCCGGCGCCTGCCGTGATCGATGTCTCGCCTTTCTGCACCGATCCGCCGGCCCTTACGGCGAACTGCTTGATGCAGTATTCCGCTCCGACTCTGGCGGCAATGCCGTCTTTTAGGACTGCATCGGCGGCAAGGAGCAAGTTGCGGAAGGGACGATAAGCCGCGCCGACCCCAAAGGCGCGTTCAAAAGCGTCTTCTTCGCTGTCGCCATAGCGCACCTTGCCAAAGAGGTTTCTGGCCGCAACGCCCAAGCTCAACTTGGCATCGTCCATCACATACAGCGCCCCTATATCTCCGGTGAAGCCTCTGCCCGATGTCTCGCCCAATGACTGGCTGTAGAGCTTCACCGTTCCCCCAAGGCTCAGCCCGGGAGCTACTTCGCGTCCGTACCCGGCTATCGCTGTGAAATCGCTCACGCCAAAGGCTCCGATCACGTTTGCAAACTCGTCAGTTTCTTCGATGCCCGATGCGTTGAGCCTGAGGATGCCCCCGCCTATGTTCCTCTGGGCATAGCCCAAAGCCATATAGCCAGCCGCGCCGTGCAGGCTCGTATAAAGCGAGGTCACGTTGCGGCCATCGATGAATCCGAGCCCTGCAGGATTGTAGTAGATCACTGCAGCGTCATCAGCCACGGCAATGTGGGCGCCGCCCATGCCCATGGCGCGGGCGCCCATTCCTATGTCAAGCATAGCGGCAGTGCCCACAGGATCCTCATCTTGGGCAGCGCAGGCTGCGCCGGATAGAGCCAAAACCAGGGCTGCCGCAAGTAGAAGCGCGCTTATCCTCCGTTGCATCAGTAAGTCCTCCTCTCGCTGTCGAAAGTCTAGCCTATGGGCCCCCGGCCGGGACGCGGGGGCATGATCCCCGCGTCCCGAAACCGGTGAGGCGCGTTCTATCTCTCTATGACTAGCCGTCCGACTTCGGACCTCTCTCCATCGTTGGTCACGATCACATAGAGATAGAGTCCGCTTGCGACCGGCCTGTCGCCCGCCATGACGTTCCACTCGTGCGCATTGGCTGCAGCGCTGAGCTCGGCCGAGTAGACGAGCCGTCCGGCCACATCGTACACGCAGAGCTGTCCGTCCGCCTCGATGTCGTAGTAGAACGTCACAAGGCTTCTTGCGGGGTTGGGCGCTGCAACGACCCTGCGCGAAAGGACTACGATCATGAACTCCTCGCTCTCATCTTGTCCAATTCCATTGTCCGGGTCAGTCGCTGTGACGCGCACCTTGTAGAAGCCGCCCTTGGGCAACTTGGAGGTATCCCATAGGTAACTGCCTGTGTTCTCCTCTTGATCCGCGATCAACTGCCAACCGGCCTGGTCGCCGAGGTAATCGTACTCGAGCCTGACAGCAAGGGAGTCGCCATCTGCATCAGTCGCCTCGTACTCGATAGTACGCGCCCCTGTCCAGATCGCTCCTAGCTCAGGCTTGAGAATCTTCACCTCAGGGACTACGTTAACCACCCGGATCTCCTTCTCACACACCGCAGTGAGCCCTCCATCGTCTGCTACCGTGAGCTTGACTGTGAACTTGCCCTTGGCGGTGTATTGGTGTTTGGGATTCTGGTTGACGCTTTCATGTCCGTCACCGAAGTCCCAGTGCCAGGCCGCGATCGTGCCATCGTCAGTCGATTCGTCCACGAATTCGACGAGATCACTGATAGCGGGCGTCTCTGGTGAGAAGCTGAACTCGGCCACTGGTGCATCGTTGAGGATAGTCAACTGCTCGCTGATTGCTTCTGCGGTCTCTCCTGCAGGATCCGTCACGACGATCCGCACGAGGAAACCATCTCCGCCCAGGCCAACCTGGGCTGTGTTCCACATGTAAGATGCTGTGTTGGCAAGGCCCCTGGCGATCTCATTCCATTCTCCATCGCCGCGGGACCAGTAAAGGTCGATCGTGAGAGTGTCGGCCTGATCATCAGGATCCGTTGCCGTCCATGTGATCTCGCACGTGCCGTGGAGTTCGTCCCCGCCCCGAGGCGCCGCGATCTCGACGACAGGTCCGGCATTCACCTTGAGCGTGACTGGAATGGCGGCAAACGGACGGTGCGGATCATCGGCCGATACATACAGGTAGAGCGAGTATGTTCCGTATGCAACGTCAGGGGATCCGAACGTCAGAACCACATCCTGGCGTCCTCCGGGCACAAGGTAGCCTGATGTCGGATTGATACCGAGAATCGGTCCGACCGGCGCCAAGCCGATGGCCATTCCGTCCTCGATATAGGGGGCGTTGCAGACCACCTGCAGTCCATCTGTGCCTGTGGCGTTTTCAATGCCCACGGTGGCGCTTGCCAAATCGCCGGTCATCTCGAGATACTGGAATACGATAGTGCCGTTAGGATACAGAATCGCCTGGAACGTGTAGTAGTCGCCCAGACCTCTGAAACTGGGCACAGCCCAGTATTCAACTATGAAGCGATGGCCTTCCTCATCGTAGTGCCAGTAGACATCGCCGCAATCGGCCTTGCCTGGCCATAGGTCATCCCAGAACACCGCGATCATATCGTTCGGATCCGATGGATCGGGTATGGGAGTGTTGATCCACTTGCTCCCTGCTGTCTGGAAGGTCAAGTAGCCGTTGGAGCAGACACGAACCTTTGTCTTCATCTCACCGTAGAACGGGAATGAGAACGGCAAGACCACATCGATGAAGGACTCGTCCGACAGTGGCAGCCTGGTCCCGATGTCGCGGATCTCGAACCAGTCGAACCTGGGACCTCCCACGTGGTTGCTGTCGGTCCAGATGTAACCGAACTGGTCGGGACCGCCTGCTCCGGCGCCTGCGAACCCGTGGGGTTCACGTGTAGATCCGTCCTTATCCGGCTCTGACGCCGCATACTCTGCCCACTCTGCGATGGCAGGAATGCGAGGGGTAGCCAAGATATGGAATTCCATCGGTCCCTTGCCGGTGTTCTCCACAGACATGATTGCCTGCTCTTCGCGGCCAACGGGGATCACCACATCGAACGCCTCAGGCTCAATCCCAAGCACCGGCAACCACTTGACTGTGACAGTCAGCTTCTCAGACGCTTCCACTCCGTTTTCGTCGATTGCATGCACTGATGCTTCATATGTCCCTACATCTGTGTAGATATGTTCGACGTTGAGTTCATGCACAGGGTCGCTTCCATCGCCGAAATTCCACCACATGTCAGCTATTGGGGTTCCTCCAGGCTCCACGGAGGCGGCAAAAGCCACCTTAAGCGGAGGTTCCCCAATAGATGGCGCCGCGCTCGCCTCAACGATAGTTGGAGCACCCTCTATGTGCACCATTATCTCTACATTGAGAACGGGTTTCTCCGGATCATCGGTCCATATCTGCAGATACTGCCTTATATCATCGCCGGGTCCGCCGAAGTCTGCTGCGTCTATCGTGATCCGGAGCTCTGCAGTCTCACCCATAGGCACAACGCCAGTTCGAGGGTCGATCGTGACTCCTGCGTACAGCGGCATTTTCGTGTTGACAAGATAGATGCGCTTGTCTACCTGAGAGGCTACCCACAAGTTGCCGTCAGTGTTGAGCGCCAAGCCCGCACCGGACAGATCTCCGCCATACGGATGCCGGAACTCATATATCACAGCCCATGTCTCGGCGTCGAGCGCATAGATCATGTCAGGGTAGCCATTGCTCGCCACCCACAGCACACCATCGGGATGATACTCCAGGCCCGCAATGCCCACAGGGAACGAATGCGCGGAGATCACTGCGCCGGGAGTGCTCCAGCTTGGCCCCATGATGTGGTATATGATGTCTTCATTCCATCCTGCAATGTAGAAGGTATCGGTGGCCGCATCGTAACCCAACCCTCGTTGTACCTCGGAAACCCACGGACCACCTGACCTTATCCTCATGGCCACGCTACCTGACTCAGGGTTCAGGCCATAGATGCCGTGGTCGCCACCCACGTTAACCTGCCACATAAGGTTCCGGTTAGCATCATATGCCATGTCGCCTGCCCATTGGCGCGCCCATGCAGTACTGAATACCTTGCCGGTGTGGGCACCGTCAGGAGTAACCACATGGTTCGTCTTGGTCAGTGGATCCGAGATCCAGACGTTTCCGTCGAAACCAAGCCCCCATGGGACCGAGATCTGCGATGGGGCCGGCCACGACATGATCACGTCTCCTACTGTCCCCGGCCCGACAGAACGGACCACGCTCTCAACGAATTCCTGATTGAGTGCGCTGTACAAGCCTTCAGCTGTCATGGCGTTCTCGTCCGCGACAACCCCGATGCGCGAAGGCAGTAACACTAACGGCGCGCTGCTGCCTGCGATTCTCGCTTCGAACTCGAGGTCAGCATTGCCCTTTACGTTGCCGACAGTGACAGTCTCCGTAACTCGTCCATTCGGAGTCACACACACTTCGATGGTCTCAGGATCGACAGTAGCGCGAGGCAGCCATTTGACTTCGATGTCAAGCGCGGCCTCAGCTCTTGCTCCCATCTCATCGACCACCGCGAAGCAGGCAATGTAGTTGCCCGGTTCGTTGTAGACGTGCGTCACATCGAGCTCGCTTGAGGACTGGCCATCCCCAAAGTCCCAGCCGTAACTTGCCACCGGAATCTCGGGCGCCGCAAACGCAGCATGGAACGCTACCTCAAGCGGCGGTTCGCCGATCCTGGGGCTGACGCCGGATTCCGTTATCGTCGGCGGCACAGTCACTGCCAACGTGACCGGTACCGCGATCATCGGATTCTCAATGTCGTTTGTGAACAAGGTTATCTTGCCTTCATACTCGCCGGGCTTCAGCTCAGAAGCGTCTGCCTTAACCACGATTCCAACAGATCCGCCTGCAGGGACGGACCCGCCGGTCGGCTCCCACGTAAGCCACTTGGCCAATATGGGGCCGAGCCCGGTCTCGATCAGATACATATACCCGTCCTTTTGCGATGCCGCCCACAGGTTCCCACACGGCGCGAATTCACATCCTGCACCGGTATGAGGATCCGCCCCAGGATGCGGAAACTCCAGAAGGACGGCATGGCTATCAGGATCAACGAAGTACACCGTGTCCGCTGCGGAGTTGCTCGTTACTGCAAGGACATCGGCAATTGGGTGATATGCCAGTCCTGCGATTGAGACGGGCATTGACCACGAATCAATGACCTCGCCTGGATTCGCCCAGCTCTCTCCCTTGAACTTGTAGATCACGTCCTCGTTCCATCCGCCAATGTAGAAAGTGTCGTCGTTGGCATTGTGGGCCAAGCCCCTCTGAGGAACGCCGGCCCACGCCGAATTGTGAATGGATCCGACAGCCTGCCCGGTGTTGGGGTCGATCTTGTAGATGGCATTGTCGCCGCCGACATTCACTTGCCAGACGTATTTCCCATCAAAGGCCATGTCGCCGGCCCAGTCGCCGCCAAAATTGGCAGTCCAGCTTGTGCCGGTATGCACTCCTTCGGCAGTCACCACGTGATCAACCGTAGGCGAGTTGCCCGGATCGGCGATGACAAGATCGCCCGATCTATGCAGCACGCCCACGCCCCACGGGATGCCGATCGGCGATGGCGCTTTCCAGCTGGTCACGACTGAACCCACGCCTTCAGGCAACCACGGATAGCTTCCCGGCAAGGCGTCCGGCTCATATATCCCTTCCGCTGTACGGGCGCATAGGTCCTCGATATCCTCAGTCGCAACTGCTCTTTCGAGGAACTCGACTCTGGCAGGCAACTTCTCCGCGCCAAAGATCAGCTCGCCAGCGCCGGAGTTGCTGAGGGTCAGGACCTCCTCGCCCACTCGTCCGCGCCCGAGAGCGAAGCTGAATTGGTTCGGATTCCAGTTTGCCGATGCAGGCTCTCGAACAGTCACAGTGACTGATTCAGTGGCTTCGTAACCATCGTTGTCTACTACGGTGAACTTGGCCGTGAATCTGCCTTCCCGCGAATAGGTGTGGGTCGCCACGAATTCGTGAACCGGCGCGCTGCCATCACCGAAGCTCCACCACTTCTCAACTATATGGCCGTCCGTGTCGTGAGCAGACGCCATGAACTGGAAGTCAGTCGTAACCGGCCCTACTTCCGGATTGACTCCACACAGCGTAATGATGGGAGCGTTGTTAGGTATGATGTCCACATGAACCGGCACAACCATTGTCGGTTTGCGGAGATCATTTGTCTTGAGGATTATGGCGCCATCCAACGTGCCAGATCCGATATGACCCAGATCCAGCAGGATACTTAGATCGATACTCTCCCCGGGATCAAGCGTTGCTTGTTTGGGCTCAAGCGTGACCCAGTAATGGGGCTTGAACCTGA
>CAYYHF010000107.1:0-8301 GCA_964471415.1 uncultured Clostridia bacterium
AGAAATCCGTGGCCAGAGCGGAAAACGCATTATTCAAAGGGAAAGCCGGTCCCAAGCGGGTGTTCTCACTGTTGCCCCTTCGTGGACTTTTGGTCTTTCCGAACATGACTGTCCCGCTTGAAGTGGGGCGGGATAAGTCAATCGCCGCTCTCGATGAAGCTATGTCCGGCGACAGACTGATACTCCTTGTTTCTCAGCGAGCCGCGAGAATCAGCGATCCATCGCCTGACGACATCTATGAGATGGGCACCGTCTCCGAGATCAAACAGCTGGTTCGGTTGCCCGATGGCACTATCAGGGTCGTGGTTGAGGGAAAAGCGCGCGCGCGGATTCTCGACTACATCGACACCGATCCGTGCTACATGGTAAAGGTACAGCTGGAGCCGACCGATGGGCAATACGGGCCGGAACTGGAGGCTCTTGCGCGCAACGCGCTTCATGAGTTTGAGCAGTATGTGAAGCTGTCAAAACGACTGCCGCCCGAGATTATAGTCGCTCTGGCCGACCTGAATGATCCTGGCCGGATCGCTGACGAGATCGCGGCGCACCTGCCTATGCGCGTCGACGACAAGCAGGCGCTTTTGGAGGCAGTGGACGCGCAAGATCGCCTGGAGCGGCTTTCGGTTGTGCTCCGCAGCGAGCTGGAAATCTTGGAACTGGAGCGCAAGATCAACGCGCGTGTGCGCAGGCAGATGGAGAAGACGCAGAAGGAATACTACTTGAGGGAGCAAATGCGCGCTATCCAGAAGGAACTGGGCGACCGCGACGAAAAGTCGTCTGAGATAGATGAACTCCGCGAAGAGATGGAAAAGCGCGATCTTCCGCCGGAGGTGCGGGACAAGGCCCAGCGCGAACTGGACAAGTTCGCGAGTATGCCGCCTATGTCTGCAGAGACGGTGGTCGTGCGGAATTACCTCGACTGGCTTCTTGGCATTCCGTGGGGCGTCTTCACCGACGATAGTCTCGACATTGACCGCGCGGAGAAGGTTCTGGACGAGGATCATTGGGGCCTGGAGAAGGTCAAGGAACGGATATTGGAGTTTTTGGCTGTGAGGCAGCTGTCGGACGAACTCCGCGGACCCATACTCTGCCTGGTGGGCCCGCCCGGAGTCGGGAAGACGTCTCTGGGCAAATCCGTTGCCCGAGCCTTGGGGCGCAAGTTCGTCCGGTTCTCCCTGGGCGGTGTGCGCGATGAGGCCGAGATCAGAGGGCACAGACGCACCTACGTGGGCGCCATGCCCGGCAAGATAGTCCAGCTGATGAAGCAAGCGGGCAGCATGAACCCGGTGATACTCCTGGACGAAGTGGATAAGATGTCGTCCGACTTCCGCGGCGACCCATCGTCGGCGCTTTTGGAGGTGCTCGACCCCGAGCAGAATCGCGAGTTCGGCGACCACTACATGGAGGTCACTGTGGACCTGTCTAACGTGCTATTCATCACTACCGCAAACAACCTGTATGCCATACCCCGTCCTCTGCAAGACAGGATGGAGATAATCAACATACCGGGCTATACGGAGGAGGATAAGCTCCACATAGCCGACAAGTTCCTCATCCCCAAGCAGGTTCGCGAGAACGGGCTGGGCGAGGGGCAAGTGCAGATGGACGAAGGCGTGGTCAGGGAGATCATCCGCTCTTACACCAGGGAGTCGGGGGTGCGCAATCTGGAACGGCAGATCGGCGCCGTCTGCCGGAAACTGGCGCGCGAGGTTGTGGCCGGGGCAAGCGGGCCGTTTGTTGTGAAGCGCTCCGATCTCTCCAAGCACCTTGGGATCCCTCAGTTCCGCTACGGCGTGGCCGAGCAGGAAGACAAGGTAGGCGTGGCCACCGGCGTTGCCTGGACCGAAATGGGCGGCGACACGCTTTCCATTGAGGTGTCGGCTATGAAGGGCGCCGGCAAGCTGATCCTCACGGGCAAGCTCGGCGAGGTTATGCGGGAATCCGCGCAGGCCGGCTACACATACGTGAGGTCTAGGGCGCGCGATCTGGGCATCCCGGACGATTTCTACGAAAAGACGGATGTGCATATCCACGTCCCAGAAGGCGCGATCCCCAAAGACGGTCCATCGGCTGGGATCACTATAGCCACGGCGCTGGCATCAGCCCTTTCAGGGGTGTCGGTCAGGCACGATGTGGCCATGACCGGGGAGATAACCCTGCGGGGACGCGTTCTGCCTGTGGGCGGGCTCAAAGAGAAGGTGCTTGCTGCACACAGAGCGGGAATCACGACAGTCATTATCCCTGCGGACAACCGCAAGGACTTGGCGGACATCCCGGAGAACGTAAAGGCCGACATTACCCTGGTTGAGGTATCGCATATGGACGAAGTGCTGGCGGTGGCGCTTGCGCGCTACGGCGCCAGCGACTCCGATGATGCCGCGTGCGATGAGGTTGCCGCCGGCGAGGCTGACCTACAGACCGAGATCGATGTCATCGTACCGCCGCCGGATTCCTCGCCCGTTCGCCAGCCGCCGGCTTCGCTGTGAGAGGTCGGTCCGGTGGTTAGGTTGCTTTGAGAAGAGAAGGCGGAATGGAACCGGATAGAACAGAGCTGATCCGTGGGGCGCCCGAGAGGGCGCCCCTTCCGATTGTGCGCGCAGGGGCTTGCGGCGCAAGGTATCTGTGGAGGAATTGGACGATTGGTAGTAGAATAGGTGACAAGCGCAATATGCATTACTGCATATTGACGCGGCAAGGGATGTCCAGGCTGCGAAGTGAGTACGATAACCGTACCCCGCGCGGCCGGGGAGCAGCATTCGCGCTGACTATGGAGAAAGGGTGGGTTGTCTCTTGAAGAGGAGCAAGGTCGTCATCATGGGCGCGGCGGGGCGCGATTTTCACAACTTCAACGTCTATTTCCGCGACAACGAGGGGTACGACGTGGTTGCCTTCACAGCTACCCAGATACCCGATATCGCAGGAAGAAAGTACCCGGCTGTGCTTGCTGGGAGTCTGTATCCGGAAGGGATTCCGATCTACCCTGAAGAGGATCTGATCACGCTGATCCATGAGCATCGCGTGGAGCAGGTCGTTTTCGCGTACAGCGACATTGCCCATATCGATATGATGCATAAGGCCTCGATAGTCAATGCGGCGGGCGCTGATTTCCGTCTGATGGGGCCCACCACGACCATGATCAAGTCCAAGACGCCGGTGGTTGCGGTGTGCGCGGTTCGCACTGGTGTGGGCAAGAGCCAGACCACCCGCTACGTAAGTCAAGCGCTGATCGATGCAGGGCTGAAGGTTGTGGCTATCCGGCATCCGATGCCCTATGGCGACCTTGCCAAACAGGCAGTCCAGCGCTTCGCTACATACGACGACCTCGAGGTGCATGAGTGCACCATCGAGGAACGCGAGGAGTATGAGCCTCACATCGACCGCGGCATCATTGTGTCTGCCGGCGTCGATTACGGCAACATCCTCGAGGCCGCTGAAAAGGAAGCGGATGTGATACTCTGGGACGGCGGCAACAACGACTTCCCCTTCTACGAGCCCGACCTCATGATCACCCTGGCGGACCCGCACAGAGCGGGCCACGAGGTGTCCTACCATCCTGGCGAAACCAACGTGCGCATGGCGGACATCGTGATCATCAACAAGGTGGATACGGCCAAGGCTGAGGATGTGGAGACCGTTCGCAAGAATGTGAGAGCCGTGAATCCGAAGGCGGCGATCATCGACGCGGCATCGCCCGTCAGCGTGGACAATCCCGGCATGATCCGCGGCAAGCGGGTGCTGGTAGTGGAGGACGGCCCAACGCTGACCCACGGAGGGATGGGATACGGCGCCGGGGCGGTTGCGGCCCGCAAGTTCGGAGCGGCATCCTTCATCGATCCGAGGCCGTTCGCAGTCGGCAGCATTGTGGATACTCTGAACCGCTTTCATCACCTCGAGCCGCTGCTCCCAGCGATGGGATATAGCAGGAAGCAAATTCAGGAACTGGAAAAGACCATAGACAACTCCGATGCCGAAGTCGTGGTAATCGGGACGCCCATAGACCTACGACGAGTTCTGAGAATAGACAAACCGGCGGTTCGCGTTGGCTACGAGCTGGAGCAGGTTGCCGGTCCGGATCTCAAGCAGATTGTGCTGGCGAAGCTGGCCCGCAAGCCCAAATAGCTGCCGGCTGAGCCGCTGCAGACTTGGGTCGGGCCTCGGGGCCCACGGCCCGGCACTTCCGGTTCCGGACTGCGGGCCCCAGCTGCTATCGGTCTGGCCTGCCGTGCATTCCCTCTTTCCCTGTCTGCCCTCGTCTGTCCGTCTTCCTCCGTCCATCCTTCCTCATCCCATGCCCCCGTATGGGCGATTTTCCCTGAAACAAGGGATGGTTTCCGCACCATCGGTTAACAATCAGCACCTAACATGGTATGATATGTATACGACACTGGGGCCGTAGGTTCGGAAGTCGCTGAAGGAGAACGGAGGATGAACCATGGCGATCTGGTCTGCACACGAATCGTCACTTGGCGCTTCATTGCGCAGCAGCGTTCGTGCTGCCGCGCGGCGACGATCCTTGCCGCCCATGCCGGCGTGGTGGGTCCTGGCAGCGGTTATGTTATGTGCCCTCGCAGGCCCGGCAGCGGCTGCAGCGACCGCCGCAGGCACGGACATAGCCGCAACGGCGACTGCGGCAACTTCGACAACCGCGCCAACTGCGCCAGCCGGGCCTGTCGCAGGCGTTGCGCAGGCAGTAACGGGTTCAGGCGCGTTTGCGTTGGAGCTGAAGCTGGAACCAGGGGACGATGCCCGCATGAAGGTGAGCCTATCTCGCCGGGTGGGGCAGGTCTCTTCTTCGCTCCAGCACCAGCTGGGAGGGGCGGTGGGGTTCAAGGTAGGCGCCAGTTTGTCTGAGAAATGGCGGCATTACAAGCACTCTGGATCTCTCACGCTTTCGGGGAGCATCGATTCCCGAACCCCGGGGGCGAGTTGGAGCCAGATATCAATGTCCGCCGGGAGCCAGGCCGACCAGAAAGTCATCTCTTGGCAACCCCAATTGAAGCTGGACGTGTCTGTTCGGCAATACCCGATCAATCCCGCGCGAGACTATGTCGAGGCCAAACTGACGGCCAAGGGGCAAAAGGCTTTGGAAGGCGAGATGAAGCCATCGATCAAGGGCGAGCTGAGCGTGGGGCACAAAGAGATGCCCGGGCAGCCCAAGTGGACGGCCGACTTTTGGACCTCTATGCTCTCCCTGCAATGGCGTCCCGCCGCCAACGTCAAGGCGGAGGCAAGTCTGGCGGCCAGGCAGCGGGCGTACCCTGCGGCTAACCACAAGTCATATACGACCTACGCCGGCACAGCCAGCGCTGCATGGGCTTTGCCGAACTGGCATTCGTTGGATTTCGCCGCAAGTGCATCCTCTACTGTGCGCCCAAACGATTCCTCCAAGGACCGCCGCACAAAGGATGTCTCGGTCAAATGGAGCTGGAAGAGCACACTGCCCGCACCCGTATCCAGGCTGGCGGCAAGACTCGTGCCAGGGTTCGCGGCTGAGCTGGGAACACTGGCGTTGACAGCGCGTGCAACCGCCGGCACGACAGACCGGCCGAACGCGCCGGCCGACAATACAGCTTGGCGGGCAGGCGCCGGTGTTGGGCTGACATGGGAGCTATCCAAGGCCATCAAGCTGGGCCTGGGAGCCGAGACAAACTGGTCGCTCAATGCATGGGACGATGATGGCCAGGACGATGAGGAAGACATCTGCGCGTCAGCGTTCGCGCTTGCCGAAGCGCCGGCGGCGGCCTCCGTTGCCGGAAAGCGCGTTCACCGCCTGACACTGACGGCAACGGCCGAGCCGTTCCGCCAAGTGACGCTGAGCGGCAAAGCCGCAGCGACACGCACCGATGAACTGAAGGAGAGGCTATGGGCCAGCGGAAATTGGGAGCCCTCCGTTGAGCTCAAGGCATCCTACAAGTTCTGAGCGACCTCGCACCCCGCGCATCGATTTCGCTACAGGTTGCCCAGACCACCTCCTCCCGCGGATTCACCTATTGCCTAGGTACAGAGCGAAGTATACAATATTAGAGTGAGCATCTATGGCTGTATGCGACCGCGATGGGAGTTGTTGAAGGGAGTCGCGGTTGCAACCGGCAGGTAGGCCGGTGAGAAGTTTAGATAGAGCCATTTTCGCTCAATGCGGCCTGCACTGGTTGGCTGGGCAAGGCCGGGTTTGCGCCGACCGGTGGTGGGCCCGGGCCGCGAGTGAAGCGTTTAGGGAGGAGATCGCTTGAAGAAATACAGGGTAGACCAACTGCGCAATTTGGCTATCATCTCTCACGGTGGCGCCGGCAAGACTACTCTTGCCGAGGCCATGCTGTTCTTGAGCGGCGCGGTTGATCGTTTCGGCAAGGTGGACGATGGTGCATCCACGATGGACTACGATCCTGACGAGATCAAGCGCAAGATCTCAATCAACGCCTCTGTCGCGCCTGTGGAGTGGAACGGTCACAAGATCAACCTTATAGATACTCCCGGATACTCTGACTTTGTCGGCGAGGTCGTGGGCGCGTTGCGTATTGCAGATGCAGCGTTAGTGCTGGTTGACGCGGTGGCCGGTGTCGAGGTGGGCACGGAGCTGACTTGGCGGCACGCCGATGATCGCAAGCTTCCGCGGATTATCGCCGTGAATAGGATGGACCGAGAGAACGCCGACTTCGACAAGGCTCTCGATTCGATACAGCGAATCTTGGGTAACAGCGCAGTGGCGGTGCAGATTCCCATAGGCGAAGGCGAAAATTTCCGTGGCGTGGCCGATATCATACACATGAAGGCTTTCATCTGGAACGATGCATCCGGCAAGAATGTCACCGAGTCGCCTATCCCGGACGAACTGGCTGATGCCGCTCGCGAGCTGCGTGAGAAGCTGGTGGAGTACGCCGCTGAGAACGATGAGGAGCTCCTGGACAAGTATCTAGAGGGCCAGGAACTTACGCAGGAGGAGTTCGAGAAGGGACTGGCTGTCGGCGTAGCTGATGGCTCAGTAGTGCCTGTGTTCTGTACTTCCGGGTTACGCATGGTGGGCGTGACACCCCTCATGGACTCCATAGTCGCGCTATGCCCTTCGCCTGTGGCGCGCGGCGCTGCCCGTGGCCATCTGCCTGGCTCCGAAGAGCAAGTTGAACGGCGCCCGGACGATGGCGAGCCCTTCTCCGCCCTTGTGTTCAAGACCATGGCCGACCCATACGTGGGCAAGATAACCATGTTCCGCGTCTACTCAGGCATAGTCAAATCCGATTCGCAGGTATACAACGCAAGCAAGGACAAGACCGAGCGCTTCGGACAGGTCTTCCTGATCAAGGGCAAGCAGCAGATAGCAGTGGCTGAAGTAGGCGCCGGCGACATTGCGGGCGTTGCCAAGCTGAGCGAGACGACTACCGGCGACACGCTGTCCGACAAGGACAAGCCGATCCTGCTGGATCCGATCAAGTTCCCGTCTCCTGTGCTGTCGTTGGCTGCCGAGGCCAAATCCAAGGGCGATGAGGACAAGATCGGACTGGGCCTCGCCAGGCTGCAGGAGGAGGATCCCACTCTCCGTCATACCAAGGAATTGGAGACTGGCGAGCTGATAGTAGCGGGCATGGGCGAGGTTCACCTCGACATCATCGCCGAGAGGCTCAAGAGGAAGTTCGGGGCGGAGATGACCTTGGACACTCCCAAGGTGCCCTACAGAGAGACAATCAAGGGGACTATAAAGGTCGAGGGCAGGCACAAGAAGCAGACCGGCGGGCGCGGCCAGTTCGGGCACGTATGGATCGAGATGGCTCCCCTGCCCACCGGCGAGGGCTTCGAGTTTGAGGACAAGGTCTTCGGAGGCGCAGTCCCGCGCCAGTTCATCCCGGCAGTGGAGAAGGGACTCAGGGAAGCTCTGCCCAACGGCGGCATACTGGCGGGATTCCCGTTGGTCGACTTGAAGTGCTCCCTGTACGATGGTTCCAGCCACTCTGTGGACTCGTCTGAGATGGCGTTTAAGATCGCAGCCCAGCTGGCGCTGAAGAAGGGGTGTCAGGAGGCCAATCCGGTCTTGCTGGAGCCCATCATGAGGGTGGATGTGACAGTGCCCGAGGAGTATATGGGCGATGTCATGGGCGACTTCAACAAGAAGCGCGGGCGCATTTTGGGCATGGAGACCGAAGGCAGATACCAGGTGGTTCGGGCTTTGGCGCCCATGGCTGAGATGTTTAAGTACTCCATTGACCTGCGTTCGATCACTGCGGGTCGAGGCACGTTTACGATGGAGTTCGATCACTACGAAGAGGTCCCGTTCAGCGTGGCCGAGAAAGTGATCGAGCAGGCCAAGAAGGA
>CAYYHF010000108.1:0-8251 GCA_964471415.1 uncultured Clostridia bacterium
CATAGCCCTTGTCCACCAGACGGTCCAAGATCCCGTATACCACGGACCTGGTGATTCCCGACCTCTTGCTGATCTCATATCCGTTAGCCGGGCCCCGCCTGAGAAGCGCCTGGTAGGCCTTGGCCTCATTCATGGACAAACCCATGTCCTGCAGCGCGTTTACCAGCTCTCCCACTTCCGCATTGCCTCCGCGCATGTGATATAGTAGTAGTAAGATCCTCTACTACTATCATTCTACAGACTTGCTTGTCCGCATGTCAACGCGCGAGGAGGCAGGCCAGGTGACCAATCTACAGGATATCCTCGCGGACGGCGCGCTCGCCCGAGTCCTGCTCTCCTTCAAGGAAACCACCGGGATCGCGGCCCGCGTTGTATCCTTGGACGGTGATCTCGCGCTGGCCCCCACCGCCTGGGAGGACTGCGCTTTCTGCTCCCTTGTGCGCGGCTCGAACGAAGGTCGGCGCCGCTGCGCCGCGTCATACGCCCGCGCCGCCCGGCAGGCCTCGTCCATCGGCGAACTCTACATATTCCAGTGTCACGCCGGCCTCATATGCTGGGCGGCGCCGCTCGTAGCAGGCGGAGAGCTGCTGGGATCCATCCTATGCGGACAAGTCGTAATGTGGGAACCGGACGATTTCTTCATCGATGAGGCGGCGCGGCGCATTCGTGATCTGGACATCGATCTTGAGCGGCTCGGATCGGCCGCCGCTTTGCTGGAGCAGGTTGCGCCGAGGCGCGTTCAATCAGCTGCCGAGCTGCTCTTCGCCATGGCGACCTACATAGTCCGATCCGAGGACCTGGCCCTGAGGCAGCGTAATGAGATATATCGGCAACAGCGCCTGCTGGGCGAGGCCATTCAGGAGCGTAAGCGGCTTGAAGACGAGCTTAGCTTGAAAGCGCCCACGCCCGCCCGGGGCATGTATTCGCCCCTGCAGGAGAGGGAGCTGATGAGCGCCGTTCGGTCCGGTCGGCGGACCGATGCCAAACGCATGCTGAACGAGTTGCTCGCCGACATCTTCCTCACCCAGCCCGCGCGCCTGGACATTATCAAAGCGCGCCTTCTGGAGCTGGCCGTCTTCCTCTCGCGCGCAACGGTAGAGGCGGGCGCCGAACCCCAGTTGATACTGGGCCTCAACTACGAAGCTGTCCAGAGGCTTTCACGTCTTGAGTCTTTCGAAGACGTATGCTTCTGGATCGTGGACGTGCTCGACAATTTCCTGGACGCGGCCGCGAGCGCGCCCGAATCAGACTCTGGGCTAGTGCGCGAGTGCATACGGTTCATGCATGACAACCTGGGCGCCAAGCTCACCGTGGCCGACATCGCAGCGCGGGTCCATCTGAGCCCGTCCCGCCTCAGCCACCTGTTCAAGGAAGAGACCGGTATGTCGGTCATGGACTATCTGCTCAAGGCGCGTCTTGACGACGCCAAGCGCTTGCTTGCCTCGCCAGGCATCACCATAGCCCAGGCCGCCGAAGAGGTAGGGTTCACCGACCCCGCTCACTTCAGCCGGTGCTTCAAACGGGCTGAGGGAATCCCGCCCAGCGCCTACCGTCAGCGAGTGATGATAGCAGAATAGTGCATGAAACCACAGTTGGGTCCATGGACTCCCTTTCCCTGACTGCTACAATGGATACTGGATGGGAGGTATCAGCATTGTACGACTACACAGAAATGCGCGAAGCTTTGCAGCGCGGAAATGCCGCCAAAGTCAAAGAACAAGCCGCGGAAGCGCTGGCACAGGGAAGGCCGGCCGCCGAGATCCTCAATGAAGGCCTGGTATCCGCCATGGCGGTCATCGGGGAGAAGTTCAAGAAGAACGAGGTGTACGTGCCCGAGGTGATGGTGGCCGCGAGGGCCATGACCGCCGGCCTCGAAGTGATCAAGCCGATCCTGGTCCAAACGGGCGCGCCTCCAGCCGGAAAGCTGGTAATCGGCACGGTCCGCGGGGATCTGCACGACATAGGCAAGAACCTGGTCAGGATGATGTTCGAAGGCGCCGGATTCCACGTGGTGGATCTTGGAGTAGACGTTACGCCCAACGCATTCGTGGACGCCATCCGCCGCGAACAGCCCGACCTGCTGGGCATGTCCGCCCTGCTCACTACGACCATGCCGGCCATGAAGAGCACCATCGAAGCCCTGGAACAGGCCGGAGTGAGGAACCAGGTGCGCGTGATGGTGGGAGGCGCCCCCGTCACAGCCAGATACGCCGAAGAGATCCGGGCCGATGGTTACGCCCCCGATGCCAGCACAGCAGTGGAAGTCGGGCGATCTCTCATCGGCGCGTAAAATCGCCTGGAGGTGGTAGCATTGGACCTTAGGGCTCTGGTCAGATCATCCAAGCGCCGGCTTGTGGCGCCCCTCTTGGGCTACCCCGGAGCGCGCCTCACACACTCATCCCTCAAGCAAAACGAGTTCAATCCGGCACTGCATGCCGCCACCATGTCGCAGATAGTCAAGCGGTTTGCGCCGGATGCGGCCTTCTTTATGATGGATCTGTCGCTGGAAGCGGGAGCGCTCGGTCTTCCGGTGCGGTATCCCCTGTTCGAGTCGCCCACCGTCGAGGAGCATCCTGTGAAAGAGGCAGAAGATCTCGACCGTCTGCGAGGGGTCGATCCGCTGGAGGATGCGCGCGTACGCGGCTACATAAGGGTCATGGAGCTCATGACCCAATCCATATCAGTCCCGAGAGCGGCCTACGCCGCCGGTCCCTTCACCCTGGCCGGGCTGCTCATGGGCGCCAGCGACATCGCCATGGCCACCATAACCGACCCGCCCCTCGTGCACCAGGTCGTCCGGTTCTCCACGGACATCTGCATTCGATACTCACGCGCTCTCACCGAAGCGGGAGCGAATGTCATCGTGATCTTGGAGCCTACGGCCACATTCCTTTCGCCTAAGGCATTCGCCGAATTCTGTGGCGCCTACGTGCGCGAAGTGATAGCAAGCCCAGGAGCGGCCGACAATGCGGTGCTGCACATCTGCGGCGACACATCGCACATCCTGGGCGAAATGTGCGCCACCGGAGCCTGCGCGCTCAGCCTAGACTCGCCGGTCGATTTTCCGGCTGCAGCAAGCCGGATCGACCCTGAAGTGATATTGATCGGCAACATCGATCCTGTGGGAATCATGGTGCAGCAATCGCCGGAGGAAGTCGCGCGGGCCGTGCGCGAGCTGCTCGACTCCATGGCGAAGCATAGTAACTTCATCCTGAGCACCGGGTGCGACCTCCCGTACGAAACGCCCGATGCGAATATAGACGCTTTCATGAGCGAGGGAAGACGTTGACCGAGCATTTCACAGTGACGATGCCCGCACGCGGCGCCGGTGGACAAGCAGCGCAAATCCCGGCCCGTGCGGGCGAAACGGTCCTGGACGCCATAGTCCGCTCCGGCGTAAGGCCGTATGCGCCTTGCGCCGGGCGGGGCATCTGCGGCAAGTGCCGCGTAGTCGCCGAGGGAGAGCTCGCGGCGCCAACCGATGCCGAACGTGAGCGCCTCACACGAGAAGAGCTCGCAGCGGGCGTCAGGCTGGCCTGCCAAGCCCGCATCGCCGGAGACGTCACTGTGCACGCCTCCGGCGCCGATACCGCCGACTCTGCCAGAATCCTCCTGGGGCCGGACGATCCCCGCCGGGGCCAGACCCCGCCGCGCGATTTCCCAAAGTCCGGGTCCCCGGGCTCTGGAGTAGCTCTTGACATCGGCACCACTACCCTCGTCGCTTACCTGGTGGATCTGGCGACAGAGCGAATAAGAGACGCAGTCGGCGCGCTTAATCCCCAGGCCGCTCACGGAGCGGACCTCATCTCGCGCATCGTCTTCTCCCAGACCCCCGGCGGGGCGGAGACGCTCCAACGCGAAGTCGTTCAGGCCGCTGATGGCCTGGTGCGCACACTCCTTAAGCGCCAGGGCGTGCCCGGCGCCGACATCGGCGCAGTGAGCGCCGTAGGCAACACCTGCATGCACCATCTGTTCCTGGGCATCCCCGCATCAAGCCTGGGCGTGATCCCCTACACCGCCGCGGTTCTCGACACGGGCATAATGCCCGCGCGCACCGCCGGCCTGACTTGCGTGAACCCCGAAGCCAGCTTCTTCTTTCTGCCCAACATAGCCGGGTTCCTCGGTTCAGACGCACTGGCCGTCGCCCTCGTCGCCAAAATGGACGAGCGCTCCCGCCCCACCCTGGCAATAGACATCGGCACCAACGGCGAGATCATACTGGCCGCAGGCGGCAGACTCTTGGCATGCTCCGCCGCCGCGGGACCAGCCTTTGAGGGCGTCAACATATCCTCTGGGATGATCGCGGCAGAGGGAGCAATCGATTGGGCGAACCTAGTGGGCGAACCGCCCCGCTACGACATCGAAGTCCACGTCATAGGCGATGTGAAGCCGCGGGGCATATGCGGGTCCGGGCTGATCAGCATCGTGGCCGCGCTACGAAAAGCCGAACTCATATCCGAAGCCGGCGCGTTTGAGCTTGATGCTGTGGATCAAGCCACCCCGTTGGCGCGCCGCGTAGTCATCGGCCCGAGCGGCCCGGAGTTCGTCCTATCGGACCTTTCCGGCGCCGCGCGCGATAGCGATGCCTCTGTCTGCCCCGCGCGCGTTGCCTTGACCCAGCGCGACATACGCGAGCTGCAGCTGGCCAAGGCGGCCATCAGGGCCGGCGCCGAGATCCTGCTTGAGAAAGCCGGTATCAGCCCGGCGGACCTGGATCGCATCGTACTGGCCGGCGCTTTCGGCGCCTACCTCGACAAGAGCGCGGCGCAGGCTCTTGGGCTCCTCCCCAACGCGCCCCGGGCCCAAATCGCTTCGCTTGGAAACGCGGCGGGCGAGGGAGCAGTTATGGCAGTTGCCAACCCCGATGCATACCGAAAGGCCCACCGCCTCGCAGGCACCATTGAGCATGTAGAACTGGCGGCGAGCCCCGAGTTCATGCAGGTATTCGCGGACTCCATGCTGCTAGCAAAGGTGTAGCCCCAGCGCTATGACCTCGAAGCCGTCAAAAGATGCGCGCAGACCAGACCACCCAACGAGCGGCAAAGGAAGAGACTATGATGGACAGAACTGATGAGACCCGACACAAGACAGGCAAGGTGCTTTACGGACCTCAGGCGATGGCCCTGCCCATCGAAGCCGCGCCCCCGGCCCAAGTTTTGGACGCACTGGGCGCAGGCGCCGCGCCGGAAAGCGTGAAGCGCGCAACCACACAGGTCATCGAGTCTGCGAACGCCGAGATCGCCGCGGGACTCATCCGCCCCCAACTGGTCGCCGACGAGCTGGCCATCGACGGCATCTCGCCGGACGGGATCACCGTGCGCGGTTCCACCCTGATCCCCTGCAACGGCGGCATCTTCGAGGGCGCCGACCGCATCATCATCGCCATCGCCACCCTCGGTCCGCGCCTGCAAGAGAAGGTCAAGGCGGCATTTGCCGCGAACGAGCCGCTTTTCGCCCTCATCATGGACGTTGCCGGCACAATACTCATCCGGAACGCATCGATAACGTTCCAGGCGGATTGCGCGGCCCGCGCGCAGGCCATCGGGCTTGAGACCGGCCCGCGCATCTCCCCGGGATGCCGCTTTATCCCGCTCGAAGCCCAAAGAGCGTTGTTCTCGCTCCTCGATGCGGATTCCATCGGAGTAACCCTCACCGATTCCCTGCTGATGACGCCCGTGAAATCCGTGTCCATCCTGTTCCCGCTGGGCCCCGCGCTTCCCCACCGGCTGAGGACCTTCAGCATGTGCCGGATATGCCCGCACAGCGCGAAGTGCATGCAGATTATCCTCTAGAAGCCGAAGAGGCATGCCGCGTTCGACCACAGTATAGCCTCGCGCTCTGCCGCGCCAACATGCAGTGCAAGATACTCCCGGGTCCGATCGCGCCCATAGTGCCCTGAGCCTCCCAACGGAGCATCGGTGCCCCACAAAACCTTCTCCGCCCCGATCCTGTCGATGGCCTCCAACACCCGCTCAGGCCGGACCCAACTGGTGTCGAGGTACACGTTGGGAAAACTCTCGGCCAACGCAATGGCGTCTTGAGCAGAGCCGAACATGTTCATGTGAGCCAGGATGATCGGCACCTCGGGATAATCCGCTGCGATCTGCGCAAAGCGCGCCGGCTCTGAAAACTCGTCGGCAGCGCAGTGAAACAGCGCCGGCGCCCGGAGCACTCGACATGCATCCAGCAAAGGATAGACCGAAGGGTCGTCGGCCCGGTACTTCCCCGCCGTTGGATGCAGCTTCAGGCCGCGAAAACCCATACCCATGTATTCAAACACCTTCGCCGGCTGGGTGCTGCCGGGCACGGCCCAAACCAGAGGGATCAGCCTCGGATGGCGGCGCGCCCATTTCGCCATTTCGTCGTTGCCGAATGTGCAATCGTCTATCGCCGATATGTTGGACACAACCGCAATATCCACACCGGCTTCGTCCATCTCAGAAAGAAGCGTGTCAGGAGAATACGACACGTGACTTCGCGACATGTGATCGTAAGACTCCCCAATGTGCGCATGGCAATCGCACAACCCAAATGCATTCAATGCAGTCGCCTCCCCGCTATTGTATTGACATCCAATGGTTCTAACTCTAATATAGTAGTTGATGGGTTGACTACTACACAAGCCGTGAGCATCTAGCTGAAGTGAACGGGGTGGTCCAGTGTTCCGCGACATTTCGTATTACAAGCCTGACCTGGACGCCTGCATGGCCCGGGTCCGCGCCTTCTTTGCCTGCGCGCCCAACGCGCCGGACGCTTTGATCATAACATTCCCGTCCGTTCTCGCCCTCCGCGGCCCCGTCCTTAACCAGTACGACTTCGAAACCGACATCCGCGCCTACCTCGACGACTACCTGGAATACCAAGCCCAGCTGCTAGAGATCCGGCGCGGAATGGAAGACGATTGGATTCCCTCTGTGGTTCCGTATATGGGAATCGGCGAATTCAGCGCGTTTGTGGCAGGAGAGATAGAGTTCGGAGACGATACCAGCTGGTGCAAGCCCGTTCTTCGGGAGAAAAGCGATCTCGACTCCCTCCGCCTCGACCCCGAAAACAAGTGGTTCGCCAGGCTGAACTACGCTACCAGGTACATGGTACAGCATATCGCGCCCTATCGCATCCCTTTCGGGCGCGGTTACTACTCCCCGCTCGACCTTGCCTGGGCTCTCCGCGGCGAAGCGATCTACATGGACTTCTACGAAGATCCCGAATGGGTGCATAAACTGCTGGACTTCACAACGCAGGCCACAGTCTGGTTCGCGCGCGCCCAGGCCAACGAGATCTGCGCGCCCGAGTTGGCGCACGAGCTGTCCACCTGGTACTGCAGCCAGGATCGGGTGGCGGTCGGCGAAGACATATCCAGTCTTTGCTCGCCCAAGCACTACAGTGAATTCGGCGCCCCCTACACGCAGCGGGTCTTTGACGCTTTCGGCATAGGCGAAGTACACTGCCATTCCGCCGGGCCGCACATCGTGCCGGAGTTTCTCAAGCTGAAACGGATGCGTCAAATCCAGATTGTCGCCGACCCCAACACAAAGCGCCCGGTGGATATCCTCGCCGACCTGATCAACAACAGTCCCGAATTGTTGCGCAAGTCCCCCGATGTTCCGGTGATGGCAGTGGACGCCTCGCCTGAAGAGGCGGCTGACTACTACGATCTTTCTCGACAGACACGCATCGTCTTCTCTGTTGTAACAGAAACCGCAGAGGAGGCGCAACACGCAGTACACTTGTTCAGAGCCAAGCAGGCGCGATCATAAGCTCTCCAGCTCTGATAGTGCAAATTCGGGCATGACGGAGGGACTTTCTGATGGCCGGATCGTACCCAAAGCCTCAAGTGGCCGGGGTCCTCTCAGCTTTGCTGGCAGGCGCTGGGCAGATCTATAACGGGCAACGCAAGAAAGGCATTACCTACATAACTGTAGAAGCCATTTTTCTCATTCTTCTCTTGACTGTGCTCCGAAACCCCCTCTATGGGCTGGTCACACTGAATCCAGTGGGAAGATTCGTCGATTCGAGGCACATACTTCTCGCCGGGATTATCGCATCGTTCGTGGTGGCGATCTACGTATGGTTTCACATAGCGAACATCGTCGACGCCGCCAGTACCGCCTCGTCCATCAGATCGCGCCATGCGCTCCCGGATGATGTGCAGCGCATACGCACCGAAGACTGGGCGCCCATGCGCACGGCAGTGCCCTACATCTACATCGCTCCTTCAATCCTGGTGGCCTTCTTCGTCATTGTCATTCCT
>CAYYHF010000109.1:0-8224 GCA_964471415.1 uncultured Clostridia bacterium
CTGGATAGGGAGTCCGGATGGAAACCCTCTCGCTTTGCTTGCGCCAATCTACAGAAAGGACCCTTGAGGCATGAAGAGCCGTCCCGCATTCTAGATGAACCGCATATGACGCCCTCGCAAATCTTGTATCGGGCCGCGTCGAGCTCGGATGCAACATCCGGATCGAGCTGCGGTTTGCGGCCTCCGTTACACCTGCGAGCGCGTCTGCATTCATGGGAATGCCGGCGTCTTCCGCCTGCCATAGCGCAAGGGTCGCCGGGCGCAAGTGATCCACTTGTGTCCGACTCTGACCACGCCGCCGGAAATGCCGGGTTTGGGCGTGGTTGCTTCTGTGTATGGGAGCCTTTGCACCCAGAACCCGCCCGCTCGCGATGGAGGTCGCCGCATCCCAAGTAATCTCTGTTGGGAGGCGGCAGCAGATGCTTCTACTATCAGTCAAAGGTCTCGCCAAGTCATTCGGAGCTCGTACCCTGTTCACCGGGGTTTCGCTCGAGATCCACGCGGGCGAAAAAGTGGCCCTGTTCGGACCTAACGGGTGCGGCAAGTCAACTCTGCTGGAGATCATCGCAGGCCATATGGAACCGGACGCGGGCTACACGCGGATTCAGCCCAAGATCTCCGTGGGCTACCTGCCGCAGGCAATGCAGTTTGACGCTGAGGCTCGCCCTTCCGACATATGCCGCGATCCGGCCGTGCTCGGCCGCTTCGGGATTGAGCGCGCCGCCGCATCCATGCCCATGGCGAGCCTCAGCGCAGGGCAGCGCATGCGTGCGCGACTGGCGCAGGTGTGGGCAGCGCAGCCCGATCTAGTCATCCTGGACGAACCGACCAATCATCTTGACGCGCCGGCCATGGATCTGCTGGCCCATCTGGTGCGGGAGGCGGGAGCGGCTGTGCTTCTCGTATCGCACGACCGCTACTTCCTCGACCTGACAGTCCAGCGAATCGTGGAGCTGACCCCACAGGGCGCGCGCTCCTATCCCGGCGCCTACACCTCGTTTCGCGCCCGAAAACAAGACGAGATCGAAGCCGCGACAATGCTCTATGAAAGACAGGAGCAGGAGGAAGCTCGTCTTGAGCGGCTGGCGGCCAGACAGATGGAGTGGTTTCGCCAGGCTCACAGACAGGCAGGTCAGAATGACTTTGCGAGAGCCCGGGCCAAGAAGGGCGCAGCGCGCGCTCGGGCTTCCTCCGCGCGCCTTGAACGTTTCCGTAATCAGCGGATCGACAAGCCGCGGCGCCCGGACGGCATCGCCGCGAGAATGGGCCGGGCGCAGAAGACGGGGCGCCGTATCATACACGCGCAAGGAATATCGAAGACCTTCAGTGCCGAGCTGTTCAGCCCATCGGATGTGGCCGTCATGCGCCAGGACCGAGTCGCGATCGTAGGCCCCAATGGATCAGGGAAAACTACGCTTCTGCGCATTCTGCTCGGCCTGGAACCCCACAGTTCAGGCGGGGTGTGGCGAAGCCCGACAGCATCGTTCTTCTACTTCGACCAGACCCTACAGCAGGTCGAGCCATCGCAAACGGTCTTCGAAAGCGTTTACCGCGCTGCAGACCGCACGCCCCAGGAGATCCGCGATATCCTGGGAGCGCTCTTGTTCCGCGGCGACAACGTCTTCAAGCGCGTAGGCGTGCTGAGCCTGGGCGAAAGAGTCCGACTCGCCTTCGGGCAGATGATGGCGCGCGACTACGATGTGTTGGCCCTGGACGAACCCACAAACAACCTGGACGTCGAATCGCGCGAAGCCATTGAACGCTGCCTGGAGGCGTGGGACGGTACCCTCATAGTCATATCGCACGACCGATATCTGCTCAACCGATTATGCACTACCACAGTGTCCATTGAAGACCGAACTGTGCGCACGTATCACGGGCCTCCATCGGATCTGCCGAGCGATTCTGTGTCAGGCGCGACCACGGGCTCCTCTGCCGACTCAAGCGCTGACCACGCATCGGCGCCAGATGAAGCCGCCGTCCTCATCCTCGAAAACAGGCTGGCGCAGCTTGCGGCGAGGCTCTCCGATGCCCATGCCGACTGCGAGGAAAAGGCCCAAACAGAAAGGGAGTTCATGACGATATCGCGAGAGCTGGCGCGGTTGCGCCGAAGGGTATAGGCGCGAGATTCAAAGCAGGGCCCGGTCGCGGTGTTCGCCGCTAGGCGCGATCCGCGATCCGAGCCCTGCATCGTCTTCGTCAGCCGCCTAGCACGCGAGGTGCGACCTGAGCTCCTTCAAGAACCACTCAACATCGCTCACGATTCCCACCGTCTGATGCGACCCCCGATCGGCAAGCTTCGTTACCGTGGCCGGGTTGATATCGACACAGATAGTCCTGACCCGTGCCGGAAGCAGATTGCCGGTGGCGATCGAGTGCAGCATGGTCGACATCATGAGCGCAACTTCCACGCCCTTGAGGTTCTTCCTCATCGCGTCCTGCGCCAGAACGGAATCGGTGATCACGTCCGGCAGCGGGCCATCGTCTCTGATGGAACCGGCCAGCACAAACGGAACATTGTTAACGACTAGCGCGTGCATGACTCCTTCCTTCAGAACGCCCGCCTCAACCGCCTGGCGAAGCCCGCCCAGGTCTCGTATCTTGTTTATGGCGAGTAGGTGATGCATGTGGCCCATCGGCGCGGATGTGCCGTCCTTCAGATATACGCCAAGCGATGTTCCATGCAGCGCAGACTCTACATCATGTACCGCAACGGCGTTTCCGGCAAAGAATACATTCACATAGCCCGCGTTGATGAGGGCAGCCAGATGCTTGCCTGCGCCTGTGTGGATAACTGCGGGTCCCGCTACGACTAGAATCTTTCCACCCCGGGCGCGCGCCCCTCGGATCTCGCGCGCAATCTCCTCCACCATCAGCGATTTCTGACGTTCGCTGGATACATCGCTCCCCATGAAAGAGAAACCCTCTTCTTCGGCGGCCTTATCCATCGCGGCTACTCGCACGCCTGCAGATCCGATGATCACCTGTTCGCCCCGCCTGAGCATGCCTACGGGGCAACACCTGGCCGTCATCTTGGCCGGATCCACCACCACAGCGCAATCCATCTCTATGTCGTCAACTGCAACCCACTTTCCGCCAACGTGCACGTGGGTTTCGATGTTAGTGCTGGAATAAAACCCATCAGGGCATACCCCGTCCTTGACTACTGTGGCCAGCGTGACGGGCTGGCCGTTGATGGGCATGGCGCCTAGCTGCTTCACTCTATCGATGACCTCGTCGAGCCGTTCGCACGTAGCCGCCGCAATCTCTATCCTGGCATAACTCGTATCGGTTGCAGCGCGGCCAATCCTCGTTTCGCGCAGGGTGAACTCCGCATCCATCTCCGCTATCGCATCGATAACCCGCGACAGCAACATCGTGTCGATGAGATGTCCTGAGAGCTCAATGTCAGTCGTGTACACCGGCTGATCACTCCTTGCTGGACATTCTTGGTTTGCGGTTTATGCATCGTCCGTGCATAATGTATACCCAAATTCCGAAATTCCAACCTAAAATCCCCACATGATTCTATCAGAGATCGGCCCCGACAACAAGCCTGCCGGAAGGGTCCTGGCAGGTGGCAGTGACTTATCGCGACTACCTGTCTATACTAGTATCAGGCACTCGTCTCGGCATTTGATCGGGCGAGGGCATATTTCCCAAAGGGAGGGAGCGCGCGGTGAGCAAATCGGGCAGTGGGACTGTTGCCGTGGCAATGAGCGGGGGCGTAGTCTCGTCGGTGGCTGCCGCTTTGCTCGTGTCGCAGGGTTTTGAGGTTATCGGAGTTACCATGAAGCTCTGGCATTCTTCTATCGATGGTTGCCTCGATAATCTGTGCTGTTCTGTCCAGGCTGTGGAGGATGCGCGGCGCGTAGCTCGTAGGCTCGGCATCGACCACATTGTGCTCAACATGTCCGAGGAGTTTCGCGACTTGGTTGTGTCGGACTTCATCGACCAGTACGGCCGCGGACTCACACCCAATCCGTGCGTGGTGTGTAACGCCCAGATCAAGTTCGGGGAGTTGCACCGCAGGCTCCTGGCGCTGGGCGTGGATCGGGTTGCAACCGGACACTACGCGCGCCTCAAGCTGGACGATGGCTCAGGCCGGCTATTGCTCTTCCGCCCGCTGGACAAGGCCAAAGATCAGACATACGTGCTCTATAGGTTGACCCAGAGCCAGCTGGCGCGGGCTGTGTTTCCCTTAGGCGAGATGACTAAGCCTCAGGTTCGGGCCGTGGCTCGTTCCATCGGGCTTCAGACTGCGGACCGCCCCGAGAGCCAAGACGTTTGCTTCGTTCCTCCCGGCAAGTACCGGGACTTCCTAGTACAGGAGCACCCATCGCTCGGCACCCCGGGGCCGATTGTCTCGCCGGACGGCAACATCATAGGCGAACACGCCGGAATAGCAATGTACACTGTAGGGCAGCGCCGCGGACTGGGGCAACTTCAGGGCGACTATAACGGCCCTCTCTACGTCATTCAGATCAGAGCGGATTCCAATACGATCGTGGTCGGCCCCCAGGAGTGCCTCTACACCGCCGAGTTCCAAGCTGAACACACGAATTTCATACCATTTGACGCACTGGATCACGAAATCCAAGCCGAAGTACAGATAAGGTACAATTCTGCCCCGGCAAAAGCCCGGCTGGTGCCGCTCGCCAACGGAGGTGTGCGCGTGAAGTTCGCCAAGCCCCAACGCGCCATAACCCCAGGCCAGTCCGGGGTGTTCTACTCGGGCGACATGCTCTTGGGCGGCGGTGTTATTGCAGACCGCGTATGAGCGCGCCCAAATAGCAAGAGCCCGCATGCGCGGGCTCCCGATACTGCCGATACTTCTTTTCTCAGCCTTGCTTTCCCCGAGTCTTGCGGGCTTGGCGTTCTCTTCTCTCGGCTTCTTCCTTTTCTGCGAACACCCGCGATCTCTCGTAGAAGGGGTGCGAACCGGACTCCCACAGTTCATCCGCCTTGACCGCCCAGTGCTGTGTATACTCCTCTTGAATCCTGTCGGCCAGCACTTTCGCGTCGACGAGATGCTCACCCAGCTGGGTCGAACGGGCACCTGACTCCTCGATTATCTCCACGAGTTTCTCCGGGTTATCAATGAGCGGGCACGGCCTCAACATGTTCTCGTTGAACGGCTGCCTCTTCTGATAGGCTCGCATCAGCGGCGAGCCCAGCGCCTCCTTGAGGCTGACATCGTTGATGTTATCCGTGGCGTAGTGGATAAACGCGCAAGGCTCCACATCGCCTGCCGCGTTGATGTGCAGGTAGCGACGACCGCCGGCTATGCAACCCAGGGAGAATTCGCCATCGTTCCAGAAGTCCACCAAGAAAATGGGCTTGGTGTTCCTGAACCTGCGAATCGCATCGTACATCGTGGCCCTCTGCTCAGGCGTTGCCATCAAATCGAGATTGGGTTCGGAGCCCACTGGCACGTAGGTAAAGAACCAACCGAATGCGCAGCCCTTGTCGACCATGGTGTCGATGAACTCGTCGCTGGCTATCACGTCTACGTTGTTCCGCGCGTAGCAGGCGGAGAAGCCGAACACGCATCCGGCATCGCGCATCAAGTCCATGGCGTGCATGATCTTCTTGTAGACGCCCTTGCCGCGCCTGTCGTCTGTCTCAGCTTCCAGACCTTCTACAGAGAGCGCCGGCGCAATGTTGCCCAGTCGGACCATCTCCGACACGAATTCCTCGTCTATCAGCGTACCGTTGGTAAATGGATGGAACAACTGATTTGGATGGGACTCGGCCAGCCGGATCAGCTTGTCCTTTGCGACCATGGGTTCACCGCCGGATACAACGATAAGATAAATGCCAAGTTCTTCGGCTTCGCGGCAGACCCTGTCCATCACTTCATAGTCCAATTCACGAACGCGCTGGTAGTCACCGGCCCAACAGCCGGTACACCTGAGGTTGCATTTCTCGGTCGGGTCCATGAGAATAGCGTAGGGCACCTGCACACCGATTTCCTCGGCGATCTTGTACTGTTTGGGGACACCGACCAGGCTGGCATTGACGAAGAAGTTGACTCCAATGGACTTCATTATGTTGGGATGCGTTTCAGTGAGAAGTCTGATTGCGAGCTCACGCCAGTTGTTGTCGGATTCCGTCAGCACTCTAGCGACATCGCGAACCTGCGCCTTGTGGCTCTCCTGGCCGGCTATTCTCTCGGCGATGCTGAGGATCGTGGGTAGGTTTGCTACAGGGTCCTTGCTCACATACGCAAGAGCCTGATTCACCAGTGGTTTGACGAGATCCACACTTGAGATCACTTCTTAATCCCTCCATTCTGCGAATTACGCCAAACAACAGTAACTAGAACATAACCGCGCCTCCCCCCGCAGGCATCCACATTGCCGCTTCTAGTGAAATCCCAAGGCTATCAGGAAAAGCCTTGCATGTACTATTTTATCGCTTTGGCGGACTCCTTGCAATCGTCCACACGAGTGGAATGCTGCGCGATATTTAGTTATAGATTCTGCACCAAACTCGAGAATCCTTCTCAATTCAATAGGCCTGACCATAGCGGAAGAGGACGGGGACACGCCCCGCCTCCCTTAGCCCATTTCACGCTTCGCCGTATGCCTCCTGTCTCGCTAGACAAACCCCATCGGTCTGGTAGGACACGGGTACATGGGGGCAGGCTGAACAATCGGCATCGGCGCCATCGGCGGCATCGCCGGCTCTCTGACCTCGACCGGTCTCTGGCCTGCCACCATCCTCGCGATATCGTGACATAGATGATATATCTCGTCTATCTTGTGCTGCTCCTGAGCCTCTTCCCTCAGTAGGTAGTGCATGCCTCGGTAGATCTCGCGCAGCATGTGCCGCTCTTCCCACTCCTGCTCGCCCTCGGGATCGCGCCAGCGCCTGTAAGGGCACACTCGTCCTCCGTATCCGCCGTACGGGTCAGGACTCATCCATCCGTTCACTGTACTGCCCACCTTCTCATGCTCACGGCATTTTCGGGAACTCGATGTCCCTGAAAACATCATATGACACGAATGCGGACAGGGTTCGCCCAACCGGACCATGATGCCATGCTGCACTGGGCAAACGGACGGCCTTGTCAGCCGCCTCACACACGCGTAGGCTTGCCGCGCCCGCCTGCGAACACCGGCACTAAGCCTGCCGCCACCACTGCGCACACCACCGCCCCCGAGGTGAAGGGCGCCGATGGACCGAACCACCCTGCGAGCACGCCGCCCACCAGCCCGGAGCCGATGAACCCCAGACCGCAGAAGGTCTCGCACAGCCCCAGAGCCCACCCCTGCGACCCAGGCGCAGCGCATTCCGCTCCCAGCAACATGGCAACAGGAGCCACTGCCCCGGCGCACAGCCCGGTCAACGCCACACCGGCGAACATGGCGAGCGGCGCCGAGAACAATGCCATGATGGCGGATCCGGCTGCCCCCGCCACGAAAGCAGGGATGAACACTACACCGTAGCCGGCCCGGTCCGCAAGCATGCCGGCGGGCAAGGATATCACGGTCCTGCCCAGCCAGAACGCTCCCACCAGCAAGCCTACCAACTCAACCCGAAGTCCCCTTGCTTCCGCCAAGAGCGGCGCAAACGTAAGCACCTGCGCCACAAGCACGCAGTAGGCGAAGCATGCGGCAAGAGCAGAGGCATATCGGGCGCCGGAGCCCCCCACGATGCCGGGACGCGGTCCTTCCCGGCGCTTACCGCCGGCGCCGCGGCTGCAAAACGCCCTGGCGGCGGCGCCTGCAACCCGCTTCCTGTCCACTCCGAACCCGGCCGCGACTACCCCGACAGCCGTTACACCGCCAATGAGAGCGCCTGCGAAGGACGCGCGATAGCCGAGCCGGCCGGCGAGCCAACCGGTGGCGGCGCTGGCCGCGAATGTAGCTGCAGGATACGCTGAGTACATGAGGCCGAAGGATTGGCCGGCGGCATCGCCGGCATCGTGCGATGCGCCTTCCAGCGCGGGCCAGTATGATGCGATGAACAACGAGTCCAGGGCTTTGCCGATAGTCGCAAGGAACAGTGTGCGAGAGAAGAAGTACGCCAAGCCAGACAGGACTATGGTCAGTGAGGAGAGAAGGAACATGAGCTCGTATCCGAGCTTGTCGGCGAGCCACCCTGCACGAAACGCAAGGCCTGCGTGGATAAGGGATCCAGCGGCAGACACCATTCCCACCTGCTGATACGTAGCTCCCAGGGCCTGTGCGTGAAGAGGAAAGATCGGGCCTGTCAT
>CAYYHF010000110.1:0-8194 GCA_964471415.1 uncultured Clostridia bacterium
CCTGCATGTAGTCGGCGTTGGTCGGGAACCGGCACGTCATCGATATGTTGAGATCTCCCTTATTGTCGATGACCCCCTCACCATTCACTCGAACAATGCGGAAATCCGGGATCGCCTGGGCGTAGGCCGTGTAGGGAAAGGCCGCTTCGAGGCATATGGTTGCCAGGGACACAATCACCACTACCGACAGAACAGCCGCATGGCGCTTCAAATAGGCATTCCTCCAGTACATTGTTTTTTGGCGGACAGCCTGGCGTGGATGAATGAACGGCCCAGGCTGTGTATCTTGATTATACCATATACCGGGCAATTGCAAACATGTTATCCAAACAATGCTGATGCCTTCGAGTCTGTCGTGCGGCGAAGCCATCCCAGGGTATTGATCAGGTGGGTGACAGTGAAGACGGCGATAGGGGAACTGCAGGTGATGTAGAATCAGGGAATAGGCAGCATGACAACTCTTCAAGGGAGAACGGGAAGCGGTTGGTCGAACGGGGAGGGGATTGCTTTGGGCAGCGGCGTCCGTGTGCTGGATCGCGCGTTTCGAATAATTGAACTGCTGGCGAAGGCCGAGAGGCCTCTGACGCTATCGGAGATCGCCAGACAGACCGGGCTCAGCAAGACGACCGCCCACCGTTTGCTGCAGAGCATGTATGCGCATCGCTGCATAGAACGTACGGAGGACCAATGCTACATCATCGGCCATAAGCTCATTGAGATGGTCAGTTACCGAATTGCCCATCTGGAGTTGCAGACCGAGGCAAAGCCGTTTCTGTCGGCGTTGCGGTCGGAGCTGAATCTCACGACCCACCTGGGAGTCTTGGACGCCCACGAGGTGGTCTACGTGGAGAAGATGGATCAGTATCCCAGTATGCGTCTGTATTATCGAGTGGGATATCGTTCGCCTGCCTACTGCTCGTCCATGGGAAAATGTCTACTTGCCGGGCTGTCTGGGGCTGAACTGGAAGAGGCGATGCAGGATTGCGTCTTTGAGCGCTTCACCGCAAATACCATCAGCAGCCTGACAGAGTTGAAGAGGCATCTGAGAGCTGTGCGCAAGAACGGTTGGGCTCTGGACGACGAGGAGCACCTAGTCAATCATCGATGTGTGGGCGCTCCGATCTACGACTATCGCGGCGAGACTGTTGCCTCAATCAGTGTCAGCGGTTCAAGGGCCGAACTGTCGGACTACAAGCTTCCATTTGTAATCGCCCAAGTAAGGGAGGCCGCTTCTCAGATCTCGAAGCGGATGGGCTACAGCGGTTAGCAGGTCGCGGAGTCCGCCGGCATTTCGCCTGGTACCGAAGAAAAGGCTTTGACGGGGCCCCGCGTTACCAAACAAGAACAAGATACTCCGTTGACAGCGCCGGAGTATCCTGTGTCTTTGTTGCGCCGTTCGCTCCCATTTGCGACTGGAACGACTGGACGCGGCGGCGCGACCGAACCTGGCTGGGGCGATCCGATGCGATTGGGCCGTGCCGCGCTGGGCCGCGCCGCGACCTGCTACGCCAGAATGTTCTTGAGCACGATCGATTTGGTTCTGGTCATCTCGTCAAAGGTAGACATCACGCCTTCGGTTCCGATGCCGGAGTGCTTGTAGCCGCCGAAGGGCATTTCGAAGCTGCGGAAGAAGCTGGCGCCATTGATGACGGCGCCGCCGCATTCCAGAGCATCGGCTACCTTGAATGCGGCCTTCATGTCCCGGCTGAACACGCAGCCGCACAGGCCGAATATGGATCCGTTGGCAATCTCAATGGCCTCGTCCACTGTGTCGAAGGGTATGATGGGCGCCACTGGGCCGAAGATCTCCATGTCCGAGGCAACGTCCGCCGTCTTTGGAACGTCCACGATCACGGTAGGATCGTAGAAGGCGCCGTTTCTGCAGCCGCCGAGGATGATCTTTCCGCCCTGCTTTGCGGTGAGGTTGACCTGCCTCTCCACTTCTATGGCCGCTTTCTCGCTGATTAGGCAGCCGATTTCCGTGTCCTCGTCGGCGGGCATTCCGCGCACGATCTTGCTGATTTTGGCCACAGCCTTGTTCGCGAATTCCTCGGCGCGGCTTCTATGTACCAAGAAGCGCTTCGAGGCGCAGCACACCTGTCCAGCGTTGTACATGCGTCCCCACACTAGCTCATCGGTGGCCAGGTCCACATCCGCGTCTTCCAAGACGATGAAGGCGTCATTTCCGCCAAGTTCCAGAGCCACGTGGGTTAGGTTGCTCGCGGCTGCCTTGGCGGTCTCGATGCCTACCTCGGTGGAGCCGGTCAGAGTGATGAGACCCACATCGGGGTTGCTGCACAGCCAGCGGCCTACGGTCGCGCCGCGCCCTGTTACGATCTGGATCGCGCCATCGGCAACGCCGGCCTCCACCAACAGGTGGGTCAGCTTGCACAACGTCACGGGGTTGTCGGTGGACGGCTTGACAATCGCCGCATTGCCGCAAAGGAGCGCAGGCGCGACTTTCTGATCGTACAGGTCGCATGGGAAGTTGAACGGTATTACGCAGGCGACGATGCCGATCGGCTCTCGCTGGGTCATCAGAATATTGTGGTCTTGTCCTGCCTCCAGGCCCGGGGGGACTACCTCGCCGTAGAGGTGCTTCGCCTTTTCGCTGAAGGCTTCAAAGGCTATGGGGATGTTGGCGATCTCCGCCCGAGCTTCCCGGATCGGCTTTCCGGTTTCATCGCACAGAGTCTTGGCCAAGTCTTCCTTGTTTTCCTCGACCAGTCCGATGAAGCGCTTCATGATAGCCGCTTTCTCATAGACGGGGACCTTTGCCCAGGCCTTCTGCGCGGCCTTGGCCGCGGCTACTGCATTCTTCACGTCTTCTTCTGTAGCATCGGGGACTGTGTCTACCAGGTCCCCTGTGGCCGGGTTGATTACCTCGATGACTCGTCCATTTGAAGCGTTTACGGCTCTGCCGTTGATCACCATTTTCATGGGGCGCAATCCTCCTGTTTCTCTGAGATGTTATGCGACATGCCAGGACATGCTACGCGCTGAACCCGGTGAAGGAGAGCATCAGGCCGCCGCAGGTATTATTGTTGTCGCTTTCGAAGCCGTACTCGCCGAAGGTGAACTCCATGATGAAGGGGACTCCGCCTGCCGCCTCCTTGATTTGAGCTGCAACTTCGTCAATTCGGTCGCCCATACCCGCCCGGCGCCCTCCGCAGTGTACCAGGTGAAAGGCAACGGGACGGGCGTCCATCTTCTCTATCAGGGCCCTTAAGGCGGCGCCCGTGGAATCAACCAATTCGTCCATTGTGGCCTCCATCCGTATGACGCAGGTCTTCTCCGCCAGGTTGTTTCCGATGTTCATGGAGCCGTCCTCGTTGCCGTGCATGGGATGGCGGATTGCCGTCAGATCGCCCAGACGGTCCTTGACTCCCAGGGGCGAGGTGATGGTGGTCGCCAGCAGATTGCTGCCGGTCACGGCGTCCATGGGAACGCCTGCCCACTCTGCAAATCTCTTTGTCGCGGGAACGCCGTCGATTTCCACAAGCGTGCGGTTCCCGGATATCTTGGTGATCACGCCGAAGTCATCGGTCTCGCGATATGCGCCGGTGAACACATTGGTCATGGGGGCGGCATTGTAGAAGAACGCCACGAGCACGCCATCGGCCAACTCAGCCTGGTCGGTGTAGAGCTTCCACTCGCCGGCGATGCTGTTGTCCGCGGCGCTGCCGCCGAAGAAGGGCGCTCGTCCTATCACAGAGCTGATTCCCTTGAGGTAGAATTCCTCTTCCCCGGGCGAGGCCGCCATGTAGAAGTAGTCGGGCGCACCGGCGCGTCCTGCGGCGGTTCTTCCGGCAGCCTTCATGGCCTCCCTCGCAACGACCTTGCCGTCTTCTATCGGGCAGTCGCCCCGCCGTCTCGCGGCGATTCCCACCGCCATGTCGGGGTCGGCGATGGCCATGACGCCTACGAATCCGTCCTCGGAGCTCACGAACCCATCAGGGGTGATAATGCCGGTGAAGGATGTGTTGCCGATCAGTGGAATCCCGGGAAGCTCTTGGGCAACGCCGTCAAGCATGTCGCCGATGGCGTAGTCGCAGCTTGCGTACACAAAGGCCATCGTGATATCGCCAAGACCTCTTTTGGCTGCGGTCGCCGCCTCCCTTCCTGCGCTCTTGGCGCAGGGCAGAATGGAGGAGCCGACATTTGCGCGCATCATACTCCCATCCTCCTTGCAGTGTACTTGCAGGCCGTGTCATATTGTTTCGGGACTTTGGTCCATATATCAGTGTAATATTCAGACATGTTTCCGCAATTGAGCGGCTCCGCGGAGTTCCACGCAACGGAAAGCATGTTCCACGTGACGGAACGGCCCGCATCACAGGCGTATTTCCCCGAACATCAATGGTTTCAGCCGATGCAGACGAGCCATCCCGTGCCCTCGCTGTCGACCAGTCAGAAGGTAGAACACCGATTGCATCGAACCATTCCACTGAACGCGCGAACTTGTCGGTAATCGGAAGGAGTGTTGTCCATGACTGGATCGGGATCAGGCGATTCGATCAGGGAAACAGGATTGGGGGGCGCGGCAGATGAGGGACGAGGAGCTACGGGAAGCGACGATAGAGATCAGTCGCCTTACTCTATCTAGGGGGCTGACCATCGGGACCAGCGGGAATGTGAGCGTTCGGCGCCAGGACGGCGTGAGCTTCCTGATTACCCCGTCCGGCATGGACTACAACGTGATCGTCCCCGATGACATTGTCAAGGTCGATATCGACACCGGCGAGAGGATGGGGAGACGGGTTCCGTCTATCGAGACCGGTCTTCACCGCAAGATATACATGGCGCGCCCGGATGTTGGCGCAATCGTGCATGTTCATCCGCCTCTGGCGACTGGGCTGGCTGTTGCGAGACGGCCTTTGCCGGTGATAACGGACATGTGCGCTTTGGCCTTCGGCGGGCAGGTGGAGGTGGCGGAGTACGGCACATCCGGCAGCCCGGAACTGGCCGACAACGTTGTGCGGGCTCTCGGGAGTCGAAACGCGGTCCTCATGGCCAACCACGGATCGATAGGTGTTGGAAACGACCTTGATCAGGCGCTTTTCATCTGCGATCTGCTTGAGAAGATGTGTCTGACCTACTACTTCGCTACCATTGCAGGCGGTGCGTTGGCAATCACCGATGAGGCGATCCATATCTTAAGAAGCGGTGTCGGAAGGACATATGGGCAGCCGGGAAATAATCCGGCGCCGCGTGCGGAGCAGTCGCTGCAGTAGCGGCTGCCGCGGCAAAGGGGGGAGTGCCTCCTATGAGGGCGCTGGTTTTTGACGCTGATCTTGCTCGGCTGAAGGCGGCGGACGTGCCCATCCCCAAGCGGGGGAAGGGGCAGGCGCTGATACGCGTGGCCCTCGGGGGGATCTGCAACACCGATGTAGAGGTGACCCGGGGCTACCTGGCCTATACGGGGATTATGGGCCACGAATTCGTGGGCAGGGTCGAAGACGCGGACGATGCTGGTCTGATCGGAAAACGTGTTGTGGGAGAGATCAACATAAGCTGCGGCGAGTGCCGGACATGCAGGAGCGGCAACCCTCGCCACTGTGACAATGTCAAAGCCATGGGCATAAACGGTTGGCCGGGCTGCTTTGCCGACTACGCAGTGTTGCCTGAGGGCAATCTGCACATCGTGCCGGACTTGGTCGCCGACCGGGAAGCGGTGTTCGTAGAACCCTTGGCGGCCGGGCTGGAAGTCGCAGAGCAGGTCCACATACGTCCCACTGACATGGCGGCAGTGATTGGCGATGGCAAACTGGGGCTGCTGACGGCCCAAGCATTACATGCTTTGGGCCATCGCGTGGTCGTGTTGGGCAGACACGTTGAGAAACTGGGGATCGCGAAAAGCATGGGCATGGAGGCGGCGGTCGCATCGGACTATGCGGGCTCGGGTTACGCGGGCAGGGTCGATGTTGCCATCGACTGCACCGGCAACCCATCGGGCATGGAAACCGCCATGGCGATCGTACGCCCAAAGGGGACGATTGTGTTGAAAAGCACGTTCCACGCGGGCGCTCCCGTCAACCTTACACCCATAGTACGCAAGGAGATCGCCTGCATAGGCTCGCGGTGCGGGCCTTTCCCGCCGGCGCTGCGACTGCTCGAGAAGGGGGCGGTGGTCGCCGAACCGCTGATCGACTCGGTTTTCCCTGCCGATGAGGCGATTTGCGCGTTCGAGAGAGCATGCTCCCGCGGGAGCTTGAAGGTACTGATCGACTTCGGGGCCGCCCGATGAGCAGCAGGGAGGAGCGGTTGCCGGAGGCGTCGAATTGTCAATTGCTGAACTAAGGTGTTGTGCGTGGGGCCCTTGTCGGCGTGATCGCAGACGCAGGCGCGTCCAAATGGGGCTGTTCAGACGATATCGTAGAACCACCGATCTGCGGGAGGGAGTTTGAGAGATGAGAAAGACCGGGAAGCTTTCAGTGTTGCTGGGCATCGCTTTGATCGCGGCAATGGTAACGGGGATGGGCGCGTCAGGAGCGGCCGCCGCCAAGCCCAGGATGGCCATTGTGTTCGCCACGGGCGGACTCGGCGACAAATCGTTCAACGACTCTGCTTACGATGGCATGATGCGCGCTGTGAAGGAACTGGGAATAGAGTTCGACAAGGTCGAACCCCAGGCTGTGGCGGAGTACGAGAGTCTCCTGATGCGTTTCGCCCAGACCCGCAAATACGACCTCATCGTATCCATCGGTTTTGACCAGGCAGATGCGCTTCAGATTGTGGCCGGCAGGTTCCCCGATCAGAAGTTCGCCATTGTGGACACCGTAGTCGATGCGCCCAACGTGGCATCCTACGCCTACAGAGAAGCTGAGCGTGGGTTCGTAGTCGGCGCCGTAGCAGGGCTCATGACCACGAAGAAGGGCGATCCGCGGATCGTGGCCGATAAGCAGATCGTCGGCGTCATCGGCGGCATGGATATTCCGCTCATCCGCGCCAACGTGGCCGGCTACATCGCCGGGGCCAAGTACGTCAACCCCAAGGTCGAAGTGAAGTATGTATATGTGGGCCACTGGGCCGATCCGGCCAAGTGCAAGGAGATGGCCAACGCCTTGCTGGACGACGGCGTCGATGTGCTGTGGTTGGCCGCCGGTCGTTCGGGGCTCGGCGGGATTAAGGCGGCGGAGGAGCGCAACAGATACGCCATCGGCGCCGATTCCGATCAGGGCTATCTTGCGCCGAGCAACATACTTACAAATGGAATGAAGCTCGTAGACAACACCGTGTACATGGCCATCGATGCCGTGCTGAAGGGGAAGTTCACACCGGGGATCAACCTGCTCGGGCTGTCGGAAGGCGCGCTGGGCTATTCGGCGAATCTGGTGCCTGCCGACATAATCGCGCAGGTGGACAAGCTTGCCGCGAAGGTGGCGTCCGGCGAGCTGAAGGTGCCGGACGAGATCGACAAGGTTGGGCCTTGGCTCAAGGCTCTCGGTAAGTGATTCGCGATCGCGGCGCCTTGCGGCATTAGCTGGACTTTCGCGGGCGGGGGGATGATCTCCCCCTGCCTTGCTAGGTTGTGGCGGAAAAGGGGTTCGCCGAGCGATGTATGCTGTTCGAATGGAGAACATCACCAAACGTTTTGGAAGCGTTGTAGCTAACAACGGCGTGTGTTTCGCTGCGCTGCCGGGAGAGATTCACTGTCTGTTGGGCGAGAACGGGGCGGGAAAGAGCACACTGATGCGGATCTTGTTCGGGCTTTACCGCGCTGATTCCGGTTCCATATACGTAAACGATCAGCCCGCGCACATCGCGGGGCCGCGCGATGCGATCTCCCTGGGCATCGGAATGGTGCACCAACACTTCATGTTGGCGGAGCGTCTCACCGTTGCCCAGAACATAGTGGCCGGATGCGAGCCGCGGCGAGGCGTCCTGCTCGACCGGGAAAGCGCCCGCAGGCGTATCTGGGAGGTCTCCGACCGCTACGGCTTGGCTGTCGACCCGGACGCTGTGGTGGAAGACATATCCGTAGGGCAGCAACAGAGGGTGGAGATAGTCAAGGCCCTGATGCGTGGAGCGCGCGCGCTGATTTTGGACGAGCCGACCGCCGTGCTCACGCCGCCGGAGGTGGACGAGCTTTTTGCCGTCATGCGAGCTCTCAGGGAGTCCGGGACGGCCATCGTGTTTATCACGCACAAGCTCAAGGAGACCATGGAGATCTCCGACCGAGTGACTGTGCTGC
>CAYYHF010000111.1:0-8159 GCA_964471415.1 uncultured Clostridia bacterium
TGGCGGGCGAGGCGCAGAGTCTGTTGCGCGAGATGTCGCCGACCCCGAGGTTACTCGTGGGAATGGACGGAATATGCGAGCTGGCCGCCATGGAGGAGCACGGTGTCGTGGTCAACGCGGTCGTGGGATTTGGCGGCGTGTATCCAACTCTGGCGGCCATCGATGCGGGTCATGATGTGGCACTGGCGAACAAGGAGACACTCGTAGCGGCCGGCGGCATCGTTATGGAGCGCGCCCGGCGGGCGGGCGTGTCCATAAGGCCGGTAGACAGCGAACACTCGGCCATCTGGCAATGCATAGCCGGGCTGGACAGGCCCGAGTTGTCGCGCCTTATACTGACTGCGTCCGGCGGCCCGTTTCGCGACACGGCGGACTTATCCCGTGTCACAGTGGAAGAAGCGCTCGCCCATCCCAACTGGAGGATGGGGCCGAAGATATCAGTGGACTCAGCTACGATGATCAACAAGGCATTGGAAGTCATCGAGGCCCATTGGCTTTTCGGCGTCTCGCCCGATATGATTGAGATTGTCGTGCACCGCGAGAGCATCGTTCATTCTATGGTCGAATTCGTCGATGGATCGGTGATCGCCCAGATGGGAGCGGCCGATATGCGCACTCCCATTCAGTATGCGCTCACCTATCCCGGAAGGCGCCAGGGGCTGGCCCCAAGGCTCGATTTTGCCGAGTTGGGCGCATTGACTTTCGCCAGGCCTGACTCAGACCGCTTCCCCGGGGTGACGCTGGGGCACGAGGCGTTGCGCCGCGGCGGAATCTCGCCGGCTGTCATGTCGGCCGCTAATGAAGCGGCAGTCGACTTGTTCCTTCGAGGCGCGCTCGACTTTCAACGCATATCTTCGGTTGTCGCCGAAACCATGGACGAATGCACTGTCGGCGGGGAACTGTCGCTCGACGATATCGTTTTGGCAGATGGGTGGGCCCGACAGTCGGTGGAAGAGAGGTGCTGCGGATGTATGCGCTCGCGTTCATACTAGTAGTTGGTCTTGTCGTGCTCGTTCACGAGCTGGGTCATTTCGGGGCTGCGAGGCTCTGCGGAGTGCGAGTGTATGAGTTCGCTTTTGGGTTGGGCCCGCGCCTTTTCGCGCGGCGGGTAGGTCAGACACTCTACGCGGTGCGCGCATTGCCCCTCGGGGGCATGTGTAGACTGGCGGGCATGGACGATTCGGAGCTTGCAGCGGAACAGGCTGATCCGGGCGACCCTGCCAGCTTCCCGAACCGGCCCTTCTGGCAACGGATCTTCATAGTAGCGGCGGGGCCGCTCATGAACTTCGTGCTGGCCGCTGCGCTGTTCACATGCTTGTTCTGTGCGTATGGGGTACCCATGGCTACAGTCGTCGATGTGATGGACGCAAGCCCCGCGCAGGCGGCCGGATTTCGTGCAGGTGATACCATCATCAGCGTCAATGGCAGGCCGGTGGCATCGGTCGCTGGGTTTGTGAACACCATCTCTACCAGCTGGGATAGGTGCCTGGATGTGGAAGTCCAGAGGGATGGAGGCCGCGAAACGCTGCAGGTGATTCCCGAATACGATGTACAGGCTCAAGTGGGGCGTATTGGTGTGCGGCTTACGGAGTCTCCTGTCAGAGCTGAAGCCCGCGGCGCCTTGAGCGGAGCCCTGAAGTATACGTGGGGCGTAGTCGACACTACCGTCACCTCGCTTTGGGCAGCGCTGTCCGGTCGAGCCAAGCCCGAGGTATCCGGGCCTCTTGGCATCGCCGGAATGTCGGCACAAGCTGCGCAGCAGGGTCTTCCGAGCCTCATGATGTTCATCGCTCTCATCTCCACGAGTTTGGGGTTGCTCAATCTGATGCCGGTGCCGATTCTCGACGGAGGATGGATTGTGCTTCTCGCTGTGGAGGCGATTCGCGGAAAACCGCTGTCGCCGCAGATAGAAGATGCGTTCAAATTCGTGGGGCTTGCGCTGCTCATGCTGCTCATGGTATATGCCACAGTAAGCGACATCTCACGTCTCGTGGTGCGCTGAATCTGGCTTTTTGGTCGGGTGGTGAATTATCCGTGGTCGCTCGCGAAAATACACGGCAGGTATCGGCGGGAACCGTCCTGATTGGCGGAGGCGCTCCTATTTCGGTTCAGTCGATGACCAATACTGATACTCGCGATGCCAAGGCCACTATTGCCCAGATACGCAGGCTCCAGGCCGCGGGATGCGAGGTGGCGCGGCTCGCGGTGCCCGATGCCCGGGCAGCGGAGTCCCTCCGCGCAATTCGCGAGGCCGCGAGTATTCCGCTGGTAGCCGACATACACTTCGACTACAGGCTCGCGCTGACATCCATTGAGGCGGGCATCGACAAGCTCAGGATCAACCCTGGTAACATCGGCGGCCCAGCGCGAGTGCGCGAGGTTGCCGCGGCCGCTCGCGACAGAGGAATCCCGATACGTATCGGCGTCAATTCCGGTTCTCTCCCTCGCGAGCTCGTGCAGAAGCACGGCCGCACGGCAAGGGCCATGACGGAAGCGGCCCTGGGCCATATCGGTCTACTGGAGCGCGAAGGGTTTTACGACATAGTGGTATCGCTTAAGGCATCGGATGTTCGCCGTACTGTGCAGGCTTACCGACTGCTGGCTGCCAAGGTGGATTATCCGCTGCATGTGGGGGTAACCGAGGCGGGGCCGCCTCCCGGGGGACTGGTCAAGTCGGCAGTTGGAATCGGCATCGTCCTCGGAGAGGGTATCGGCGACACCATACGGGTCAGTCTGACCGGCGATCCCATCGCCGAAGTGACGGCCGGTCGCGACATTCTGACTGCGCTCGAACTCAGGTCTTTCGGGCCCGTCATAGTCTCCTGCCCAACGTGCGGCAGGCAGCGTGGGGACGTTGCGAGCTTAGTGTCCGCTGTGCAGGAAGCGATCGGCGACATGACTGTACCGATGACCATTGCCGTGATGGGCTGCGAAGTGAATGGCCCGGGCGAGGCGCGGGACGCCGATGTGGGCCTCGCGTGCGGGAACGGGATTGGATTGCTATTTGCGGAAGGACGCGTGGTACGTCAGGTCCGCGAAGCGGATATGGTAGCTGCGCTGGTAGAAGCCGCGAGGGCGGTCGCTTCCGCCAAAGCGGTTGAGCAACACAGCTAGAGGTCTCGGGGAGGTGCTTTCTCATGCGCGTCTCGGCGATAGTGCCTGCATACAACGAGGGCCCCCGAATCGCCGCCGTGCTGGATGTAGTGCGCGAAAGTCAGATGGTGGACGAGATTTTGGTGGTAGACGATGGCTCAGACGATGATACTGCGCAAGTCGCAGCGGCCCATGGCGCGCACGTGGTGCGTATGGGCCACAATTACGGCAAGGGAGGCGCCGTTGCGCGCGGGATCCAAGCTACGCCCGCCGATGTGCTGCTCTTTTTGGATGCGGACCTAGTGGGATTGACCGTGGAGCACATAGAGGAACTGCTTGCTCCGGTGCTGTCCGGTCAGGCCGATATGACAGTCGGGATCTTCGACGATGGGCGCCCGGCTACCGACCTGGCGCAGGCTATCACCCCGTGGCTGTCGGGCCAGCGCGCGATGAAACGCGGCGTTTTCGACGGACTCCAACTAGACGATGCGGGATTCGGTATCGAAGCGCTGCTCACCCGGCATGCACGAGAAGCGGGGCTGAGGGTGGTCGAGGTGAAACTCCCCCGGCTTACCCAGGTGATGAAGGAGGAGAAGTTGGGACCGGTGAAAGGGGCGGCCTCACGGTTCAAGATGTACTGGGACGTATTGAAGTCTGTAGTGCACTGGGACTGAGGCTCAAGCGATATCTGGAGGGTTGGTATTGTCTGTTACGCTTGTCGTAGTTCCGTCCGATGACCGGGCGGAGCTTGGATACATATTCGAACGCGCCGGCATGCGCACGCCGGATTCCATATCTGACTCGTGCAGAATAGAGAGGGTTGACATAGATCCCGAATCCGGGCGATGGGTAGTGCATCTGGCCGGCGCCGCCTTCAGCGAGGAATGCCGTGAGCTTATCTGTTCGGCTTTTCGGAAAATTCTGGGGAGTCGCTGCAGTGTGCAGGTGAAGTCGGCTGCGAAGGCCGCGGACGCGAAGATGGACCGAGCCCAGCTAGAGCATTGCTGGGAACAGGTTGTGTCGGTCGTTCTGGAGCGCGCCCCCGGCGTTGGGGTATGGCTTGGACAGGCCCGGTGCAGGATAGACGGCGACTGCATGACCGTGGAGGTCCCGGGAGAGGTGCAACGTGCCAAGTTGGTAGAGCGCGGATGCGCTTCCCTGGTTTCGGACGCCCTCTTGCACGTTGCTGGCGTCAGTATGCCGGTCAGGATAGACGTGGGCGAGTTCGAGGCGCCCGAGGCACCCCCTGAGGATGACGCGCGCGTGCTGTCGGACGCCGAGACGCCCAGCGTTCCTGCGCCTACGATTCTGCCTGCGCACGCGTCTGCGTCCGCGGCAACGCCGGAGAAGCGTCGAGGCAGGCGCCGACGTGTGGTCACCGACAAAGGCGCCATACGCGGACGCAAGTTCTCCGACCCGCCTCAAGCTGTGTCCAGCTTGATCCAGGGGCAAAAAAAGGCAGTGGTCTGCGGCGAGGTATTCGGGTATGGTGAGCATCTGACCCGGACCGGCCTGAAGATAGTGAGCTTTTCCATCACTGATCATGCGGATTCCATAGTGTGCAAGTGCTTCTGCGATCCCGAAGAGCCCCCTTTTGAGCTTTCGGAAGGGCAGTGGGCGCGAGTGAGAGGAGATGTGCAGTACGATCAGTACGTTCGCGCGATAGTGCTTGCAGTGTCCGATAACATGCCTGATTCAGCCCCGGCCAGATCCGATACATCGCCGGACAAACGGGTTGAGCTACACCTGCACACCAAGATGAGCGCCATGGACTCTGTGTGCAATGTGGAGGACGCCGTGCGATGTGCGGCTGCCTGGAATCACCCGGCGATAGCCGTCACCGATCACGGTGTAGTCCAGTCGTTTCCCGAGGCCTTCGCCGCTGGAAAGAAGCACGGAGTCAAGATCATCTACGGCATGGAAGGCTATCTGGTGGATGAGGTCGCTTGCGATGACAGCCCAACGTATCACGTCACGATCCTGGTCAAGAACGCGGCGGGGCTCAGAGACCTTTACACGCTGGTGTCCGAGTCTCACCTTAAGTATTTCCACAGGCATCCCCGGATCCCCAGAGCCCGTCTCGCCGAGGCGCGATCCAATCTTTTGATCGGTTCGGCGTGTGCTGCGGGAGAGCTGTTTCGCGCGGCGCTAGACGGCGCATCTGACGCCGACCTCGACCGAATTGCCCGATTCTACGATTATCTGGAGATCATGCCTGCGGCCAACGATGAGTTTCTGGTACGGTCGGGGCGGCTTCGCCACCTCCACGATGTGCAGGCCATTACGGCCCGAATCTACGGCATTGGCAAGCGCTTGGGGATTCCCGTGGCGGCAACAGGTGATGTGCACTTCGTGGATCCCACTGACGAAGCCTATCGCCGAGTGCTCATGGCAGGGCAGGGTTACGATGATGCCGACCATCAGGCGCCTCTGTACTACCGCGCCACCCACGAGATGCTGTGCGAATTCGCCTATCTCGGCAGCGAGGCATGCCGCGAGGTGGTGATCGACAACCCCAGGTTGATCGCTGACAGAGTCGAACCAGTCAGGCCAGTCCCCGGTGAGCTCGCGACTCCGAAGATAGAAGGCGCCGATGAGGATGTGCGCTCGCGTACTTACAAGAGAGCGTACGAACTCTACGGCAATCCGCTGCCGGAGATCGTAGAGGCCCGCCTGGCGCGGGAGTTGTCGGCGATCATCGGCAACGGATTCGCCGTCAACTACGACATTGCCGCGAAACTGGTGCGCAAATCGGTTGAAGACGGATATCCGGTGGGGTCTCGAGGCTCAGTCGGGTCATCGCTTGTGGCCACAACGTGCGGCATAACCGAGGTCAACCCGTTGCCCCCCCACTACCTGTGCGCCAACTGCCAGTACAGCGATTTTCATCACGATGCAGCAGTCGAGTCGGGATACGATCTGCCGGACAAAGAGTGTCCGCGGTGCGGCGCCAGACTGAGCAAAGATGGTCAGGGCATCCCGTTTGAGACATTCATGGGCTTTGAAGGCGATAAGGTCCCCGACATCGACCTGAATTTCTCCGGCCAGTACCAGGCCACGATCCACAAGTATGCCGAGGAACTGTTCGGAGCCGAGCACGTGTTTCGGGCGGGCACCATCGCGACCATCGCCGAGAAGACTGCCTACGGCTTTGTCAAGGCGTACTGCGAATCCGGGAACCTCACATTACGCAATGCGGAAACCGCCAGGCTGGCCCGGGGATGCTCAGGCGTGAAAAGGACCACCGGTCAGCATCCGGGCGGCGTGATGATCGTGCCGCAAGGCAGAGACGTGCACGAGTTCACTCCCGTACAGCGTCCGGCCAACGACAGGAACTCGGATATCGTCACAACGCATTTCGAGTACAAGACGATCCACGAATGTCTGCTCAAACTGGACCTGCTCGGCCACGACGATCCCACCATGATAAAGATCCTGGAGGACTTGAGCGGCCTGCGCGCGGTGGACATACCCATGGACGATCCGGCCACCATGTCCATTTTTTCCGGAGTCGAAGCACTTGGGCTCGATCCTCGGGAAAGCGGACTGTCGGTAGGCACGGTGGCGATCCCCGAGTTCGGAACCAAGTTCGTGCGGGGAATGCTGGAAGCGACCAGACCCCGAAGCTTCGGCGAACTCGTGCGCATCAGCGGTCTGTCGCACGGCACTAACGTCTGGCTAGGCAATGCGCAGGATCTGATCGAGTCGGGCGTGGCGCGCCTGACCGATGTGATCGCCTGCCGCGACGACATCATGAACAGGCTGATCTCCGATGGGCTGCCTCCAAAGGACGCCTTTAGGATAATGGAGCGCGTACGCAAGGGTAAGGGGCTGGGAAGCGGCGACGACCGGCTCATGGCGGAGCACGGCGTGCCCGACTGGTACATCGATTCATGCAACAAGATCAAATACATGTTCCCCAAGGCTCACGCTGCCGCCTACGTTACCATGGCATTTCGGATCGCCTATTTCAAGGTGCACCGACCGCTTGAGTTCTACGCAGCCTACTTCACCATAAGGGCATCGGACTTCGACTCCTCCATCGTCCGGATGGAAGTGGAAGAGATTATGGCAGCCACGCGCGACATCGATGCCAATACGGGCGCCACTCCCCGCGAGAAGGGCCTGGCTACGATGATGGAAGCAGTAGCGGAAGCCAGAATGCGCGGGGTGGCGTTTCTTCCTGTGGATATCGTCAGGTCGAGCGCCGCGGAGTTCACCATGGAAGAGGGATTGCTCCGACTTCCGCTGGTAAGTGTGCCTTCGCTGGGAGAGGCCGCGGCGTCCAGTGTTGTGCGGGCGCGCAAGGAGCGACCGTTCAGTTCCATCCTTGATCTGCGCGACCGGACTCGCCTGACTCGGGCGCACATCGAGACCCTTCGCGAAGCCGGGGCCCTGGGCGGGCTACCCGAAACGGACCAGCTGTCCCTGTTCTAGCCGCGGATCCGTCAAAGTAGCTTACCGGGGGTCGGCCGGAGATGGCCGCGCGGGCCGGCGGCGCTCCATTTTTCGGCTGCGGCCCGCGCGCCCGCCGCGTCCGATTTCGGCCCCGAAAACGAGGATTTCGGCGGCTTCCTGGGTCGTGGAACCCAGGGTTGGCGCCAAGGCTGGGTCGCAGAGTACAGGTTCGCATCGGCTATGGGCGATGGCGATGCGCAGCCAGATCCTGCCATACTTGAGCCCCAGCTACAAGATGCGCGCCGCGGCGCTCCCTTTTGCGCCGGCGGTGCGCGCGCCCGCCAGGTTCGATTTCGACCCCGAAAACGAGCATTTCGTCGCTCGTCTGGGTCGTAGAACCCAGGGTTGGCGCCAAGGCTGGGTCGCAGAGTACAGGTTCGCGACCGGCGTTGGCGCCCGCACTGTGCAGCAAGTTTTTCCTACATGCGAGCCTCAGCTACAAGACGCGGGCCGCGGCGCTCCCCCGAAAACAGGCGATGCCGTTGGGGCGATCCGGCAATCCGGGAGATGCCCGCGCGGGCGTCTGCAATGCGCGTATGTGACCAGGTAGCCACGGCTGCGTTCGGAGGAGCGGGCGGGGTTCCTGTTAATGGCAGAGGGTTGCGTTT
>CAYYHF010000112.1:0-8111 GCA_964471415.1 uncultured Clostridia bacterium
CGGCAAAGGTGGACGGCGCTTCCGATCTTCGCATATTCTTACAAATCGTGGTGCCCATGTCGCTGCCGGCTGTGGCTTCAGCTGCAGTTCTTCAGTTCATGTGGGTGTGGAGCGATTTCTTCTTGGCCCTCATACTGGTGTATTCTCCCGACAAGCTCCTGGCCACGCAGCGCGTGCCTCTGCTCCGCGGCGTCTACCATGTTGACTGGGGCGTTCTCTCCGCGGGCAGCGTGATAGTGATGATAATCCCCATCGCAGTGTTCGCTCTGATGCAGAGATATTACATAAGAGGTATGGTTGGTTGGACTTCCAAGTGACTTATGAGTTTTCGCGGAGGGATGCAGTATGCTCTTTGCCAAAGTGGATGTCGCACAAAACCGGCTGGACGATCACGCTTCGCATGCCGGCGAAGCCGCCGTGCAAGAGGTTAGGCGTCTAGCCCGAGGGCTTGCGGGCGCAAGGGTGTTGCATGTGAGCTCCACGCCCTACGGCGGGGGAGTGGCCGAGCTTCTCCACACGATCGTGCCTCTCATGCGCGATGCGGCGCTGGACGCTCAGTGGTACGTGATCGATGGAGCGCCGGGCCGGTTCTTCGAGGTGACCAAGAAGATCCACAATACTTTGCAGGGCATGGAGGATGGTCTCACTTCGGAAGAGTGGGCGCTTTACGAGGAAGTGAACAGGAGCCTGGTTGCAGGCTTTCCCAGGGGACCCTGGGACTTTGTGGTGATACACGATCCCCAACCTCTGCAGATGGGCTCCCTAGTGCGCGGTTCAATCTCATCGGGCGCGGGCGCGGATACCAAGTGGTTCTGGCGCTGCCACATCGACGTGTCCACACCGTTCGAATCTACGTGGGAACGACTGTACCCGTGGGTGAACATGTACGATGCCGCCATCGTCACCAGTCGCGAGTACGCGAAAGACGAGATAGCAACGCCGGTTGTCGAGATAACCCCGTCCATCGATCCTACTAGTCCCAAGAACATGCCTGTCGACCCGGGTAAGGCCAGAGAGGTTCTTGCGGGGTTCGGCATCGATCCCGACAGGCCGCTTCTGGTTCAGGTATCCAGGTTCGACCCGTGGAAGGATCCGTTCGGCGTGATCGATGCCTATCGGATTGTGAAAGTCGAGCATCCAGATGTCCAGCTAGCTCTGGTGGGATCGATAGCCCTTGACGATCCTGAAGGGGTTGGGCTTCTCGACGAGCTCAAGCAGGCCGCCGGGGATGATCTCGATGTGCATGTAGTGTCCAATCAGGACGGGGTGCATGCCGCTGAGGTGGCGGCTTTCCAGCAGGAAGCGGATGTTGTGATTCAGAAGTCGGTGCGCGAAGGGTTTGGACTCACGATAACCGAGGGTATGTGGAAAGCGCGCCCGGTCGTGGCCGGGCAGGCCACCGGATGTCGACTGCAGATCGAGGATGGGCGTAGCGGCTACTTGATCGCGAACACGCAGGAGTGTGCAGCCAGAACGTTGCAGATTCTCGCAGACCGTTGCCTCGGGGAGGCGCTGGGGCGCGAGGCCAGGGAGACCGTGAGGCGCCGATTCCTTTCCACCACTCATTTGAGCCGGTATCTCAGCCTCTTTTCGCAGGAGCCAGCAGATCGCGCCGAAGCCCGAAACCAGGTACTGCTTGAGGCATAGATGAAGCCGCGGTCGGGGCGCCGGACCTCAGACCGCGGCGGACCAAGCTCGTCCCATGCTCCACATGCCGGCATGGTGTCCGCTTCGCGCGGCTGCGATTTGCTACCAGAACTTGCGAGAAGTCAGGTATTCTTGCACTAAGTTGAGCGTCTCGCCGAAGCGTTGGAAATGGACTACTTCGCGCTCGCGCAGGAAGCGCAGGGCATCGGTGACGCCGGGGTCATCCGACAGGTTGATCAGGTGCTCGTACGTCGACCGGGCCTTCTCTTCGGCCGCCATGTTTTCGTGCAGATCAGTCACAGGATCGCCCTTTGACTGAATATAGGCTGCCACCCACGGCACGCCGTCTCCGTTGACGAAGAACAGCGATCTGTCGTGGTCTGCGTAATAGCCCTCCATGCCGGCTGCCTTTATCTGTTCCAGCGGAGCCCCCTTTAGCAGGTTGTACACTATGGCCGCCACTATCTCCATGTGCGCCAGTTCCTCAGTGCCGATGTCGGTAAGAACCCCCTTGGCCTGGGAAGTGGGCATGGAGTAACGCTGAGTGAGGTAGCGTAACGAGGCAGCCAGCTCGCCATCAGGGCCACCATACTGGGTTATTACAGTTTTGGCAAGTTGAGGATTGGGCCCGCCCACCTTCACCGGGTACTCAAGCTTCTTCTCATATACCCACACGTGGGGTAGCCTCCTTTCCGCGAATCTCGTTCGTCTCTACAGTTCCCATGGCCAGGGCTGCTCGACCCATGCCCACCTCCCGCATGACTGCGACTGCCCGAAATTGGCGAGCGGCCCGCACACTCGCTCATACGCCGCTACGGTCTGGGTCAGGGCCGCCGCGACCTGGTTGTAGTCGGTGAGGGCGCGAGTGTCGCACGGGTGAGTGTCCAGATACAGGTTGAGGTCCACTGCTGTGAACTGGAGGGCCTGTATCCTCGTCATGAGCTCATCGCAGTTCATGGTCGGCATGACTGTCCCACCTCCCCAGGGCGCTCCGGACGCTCTCGCTCGGGAACGTAAGGCCTGACAAGCTCAGGGAAGATAGTCCCGTGCTTTAGGCCTTCGATGGGGTTGAACCTCTGAGCATAGGCGGGCTGAGGGCACACGTACGCCCGGGCCAACTCCATGGGCCGAGGTTGGATAGGGTGATGATAGTCCATGGTCTTTCCTCCCTTGACACGGTAACGGTCCGATCCATCATATTCGGGCACGTCCAACTCGGAGGCATGCAGGGAGCACTTTCGCATGCGCCCGCGGGAGGAATCCAGGTCTTTGAGGTGAATACCAACCAACGTACGCATCCGAGTTGAAGGAAGGTGGCCGACATGTTGAGGACGAACAAGGACAAGCTGGTAATGATATCAGTTCAAGGCGCTGTGGCGCCGCATGTGAGGCGGCAGGCGTTCCGTATCGATGCCGATGGGGCGCCGTTCGCGCTGCCGGGAGTGGGAGGCATTGCCTACAACGTGCGCGTGGGAGACCCAGCTTTCGGCTGGGCGGGCGACCACATCGAGCCTGGAGTGTCTACGGCGGCGAAGTACGAGAAGCGCGGGGATGATGAGAACCGCGGATACAACATCCTGTCATGCATCGGAAACGAGGCCCGCGTGGTGAGCGGGGATGCCAAGGGCGCTCGGGGCGTGGTGACAGGGCACCACGGCGGGATAGAACACGTTCTGGTGGACTTCGACGACGAAACCCTCGACAAGCTCTGTATTGACGACAAGATACTTATCCGCTCCTACGGGCAGGGCCTCAGGCTGTTGGACTACCCTGACGTTAAGGTCTTCAACCTCGATCCGGGTCTCCTTGAGCTGATGGCGCCGGAGGAGGCCGATGGTCGCCTTCGCGTCAAGGTGGCGGCCGTGGTGCCGGCAGTGTTCATGGGGTCCGGAATAGGCAGTGCGGATGCGGCTTCCGGCGACTACGACATCACGACTACCGACAGGGCCGAGATAGGGCGCCTAGGCCTGGACAAGCTGCGATTCGGCGATGTTGTGGCTCTGTCCGATTGCGATAATCTGTACGGCAGAAGCTACAGGCCGGGCGCCATGAGTGTCGGCATCGTGGTTCACTCCGACTGTCTTCTGGCAGGGCACGGCCCTGGAGTGGCCACCATCATGACGTGCGCCTCTCCTGTTATCCAGCCTGTCTTGGACGAGGCGGCCAACATCGGGAAGTACCTTGGCATCGGGCGCTATCGATAGCCGGTCTACTTCACGAGCGGCTGTAGGCACGGGGCAGTGCCGTCACAGACGGGTTTGGGGCTTAGAAACAGGTGGGTGAGTGCGCTTTTGCCAGTGGGGAGCGATGGGCCGCACTCCTGGACCGTCTGGAGGAATCGGGCAGTTGAGCTTGAGATCGACGAGATGGAAGGGGCGCGAGCATACAGAGAAATCGGCTGTTAGGCACAACATACGAGTCAATGCAGTGCACGGAGGATGGCAGAGTCTTGCCCTCAACCTGTACAGCCCGTTCCTGGGAGTTCTGGCGATCAAGCTCGGTGCGAGCAACCTGCATGTGGCTTTGATATCGGCGCTACCGGCGGCGGTGTCCTGTGTTGCCAGCATCGTGGGCGCGAAGGTGCTTCGCCCGTTCGAGCAGAAGAAGAGAGCAACCGCCGCTTTCGCCTTGGCGAGCAGGGCATTTTTGTTGGGCATGGCGGCGCTTCCGCTGCTCTCGGCGGACTCGCGCGCGGGCGCTTTGGTGGTGCTGATAGCCTTGATGAACGTGCCCGGGGCGATCAGCAACATCGCGTGGCAGGCCCTGATCGCGAATGCAATACCGTCTGATCTGCGTGGAGACGCGTTCGCCCTGCGCAGCAGGGTAGTGGCGGCCGTGGGCTTCCTTCCGGCGTTGGCGGGCGGGTATCTGCTGGACGCGCTGACGTTTCCGATCGGCTACCAGGTCGTGTTTCTTGCGGCATTCGCCGCCTCTGTTATGGAAGTGCGGGCGCTGGCCGAGATACACGAGCAACCTGAGCAGAGGGTCGGCGATGTGCAACCTGATCCGCAGGAGGGTCGCCGGAGCGGCTTCACGTTTTGCGTCATTTTGGGCGAACTGAGAAGGGCGGGCTTCACCGCCAGGGCGATGCTCTTTTATCTCGGCTGGATGATGGCGCAACCCCTTTTCACCATCTACTACGTGAGGGTGCTTCGCTGCAGCAACCTGTGGGTGGCGGTTTTCTCGATCGTAAGTAGCATCACTCAGTACGTATCTTTTCCCATGTGGAGTCGCTACGCCGCCAAGAAGGGGAACACTGCCGCCCTGGCCATTGCGGCGGCAGGCATGGCCATGACGCCCATCATGGTCGCGATCTCGCCCCAGCCGTGGGTGGTCGCGATGTTCAACGTGTCGATGGGCATCTTCACGTCCGGGACCACCTTGCTAATGCTCAATACTCTGCTGGAAGTGTCGCCCGACGAAGGCAGAACGGACTTCATCGCCTATCACAACGCAGCAGTGAACTTCACGTCTTTCATCGGGCCCTTGATAGGCAGGGCGTTAGTGGACTCAATCAATATCCGATGGGCCCTAGCGATAGCGGCGGCGCTCCGCGCTGCGGGAAGCCTTTCATTTGCCGCTCTCTCCCGCAGAACGGATCGCGATGCGCCCTCAGCGATCGGCCCGCGAGGAGGCGAAGCGTGTTGAGGCGGAATGCTGGTTCTGTACCGATGGCTCTTGCGTTGGCAGTTGTGTTTGCAGCCGCGGTTATCGCGGGCATAGTCGCTCCTGCCTTGCCCGGTGGTGCTGGATCGGCGGGCGCTGCGCCGCTGCCGTACCTTCCTGAAGCGTTCAACGAGGAGGCGAAGGTATCAGTGGCGGAGCTGGCCGCCATTCGGGTTACGGCCTACTACAATTGCCCCGGAACCCTCACTGCCAGGCTGGTGAGGCAGAGTGCCCGTTGTTACCTGGGACCCGCGTCCATAGATCTGTTCGTCGACACCCGTACCCAGCCAGAATGGGATGCGCATCTTGGGGGGGCCAGTTTCAGAGTGAGCGATGCTGAAGTGGCGGCGGCCTATGCTGAGGCGGGCGCGGTGGCCATGGACTGGCTGGGCCGGTTCTTTCCGGGCGTTGCCCCGGAAAGCATGCGGGTGATATTCACCGTCAAGGGATACCAGATAGGCGTGTATAGCGCGGGGCGGTTTACGATACTGAGATAGGCGGTGTACGTTGGGCATGTCCGGTTCGCATGTGCCAATCCGAGCGGTCCGGCTGCGCGCATCGGCGAATATGTTGTCGTGCGTAGTCCGAAACGTGAAACGGAGGTGGCGCATGTGCTCCCGCAGGCTATTGTGGACAACGCCGGGTATGCCGGAGGCGCCATGGGCGCCCCTGAGTGCCGATCAGGGGTGAATGCGGCGCAGTTCTTCCCCGGATTTGGGCCGTTTTGGGGCTTCCCGGGGTGGGGATTCGGCTTTCCGGGATTCGGCGTTCCAGGGTGGGGATTCGGCCCATGGGGGTTCGGGCGGCCGTGGGGATTTGGGTTCGGCCGCCCATGGGGATTCGGTCCGTGGGGATTCGGCCGGCCGTGGGGGTTCGGGTTTGGTCGACCGTGGTTCTGATTTGAATGCTGATTGCAGGAGGCGGGGCTCACAGCCCTGCCTCAATGTGGATGGCTGGGAGGGGAGGGCATGGACTGTCTGGAAAACGGCGCTGCTCGCGCCCTTGACGCCATATCGCGAATAGCGCGTGAAGTGCGCGACGAGCGGGATCCCGCCATTGTGCGGCAGGCAGTTGCGCAACTTGCCGCGGAGTGCATGGGCTATTGGGGCGTGGCCCTGGGGATCACGGATAGCCAGGGCATTTTGGAGTTCACAGTGGTCGGCGAGGCATCCTACCGCCAACACGAAAAGGCGTGCGGCCAGGCTCCCGCGCTCGCCCCGGACGGGTCCTGGGTATCGGCTCCACTCGCCGGCACGCTCCGACCTGTGGGAATTCTAGTTGGCTATGCGCATGGAGCGGGAGCATTCGACCAAGATGATCTCAGGCTACATTCCCAGCTATGCGAGTGCCTGGCGGTGATCCTCGAAGCTTGGACCACCGCGGCCGATCTGGCGCAGGCGCTACATCAGGACCCTGTCACCGGCCTCTACAGCCGGAGGCATCTTTTGAGGCGGATCGACGAGGAGCTCTCGCGAACTCAGCGCTATGGCGGGCAGTTCGCGCTGGTGTTTCTGGATATCGTGGGACTGCGTAGGATCAACGCTGTTTTCGGACACAGTATGGGCGATGCCGTTATAGAGGCAGTGTCTGAGGTGCTTAGGCGCAGTTTTCGCGGCAGCGATGTGGCTGCTAGGTTCGGCGATGACGAGTTCGCGGTGCTTCTACCCGGCGCCGACAAATCCAGAGGGCAGGTCGTCGCTAACAGAATCAGCCGGATGGTGCAGTGCATTGCCATTGAGCGCGATGGCGTCAGGATGCAAGGACCCGACCTCGATTGGTGCGTTGTTTCCCACCCGGCCGATGGCAGCACACGCGATCAGCTGCTGGCGGCGCGCGAGGACGCGGCCGCGCCGTAGCTTTCGGCAGCGCACCTTCCGCAGGAGTGCCAATATGATGGGGTGGGCATTTTCCTGCGGGAGTGATGAGCATGATCATCCACGTTGTAGCGCGAGGCGACACCTTGTACGCGATTGCGCGCAGATACGGGGCGCGCATTGAGCGGATCGTCGAGGCCAACGCCATCGCCGATCCCGATGTTCTAGTGGTGGGGCAGGCTTTGGCCATTCCCGAGGAGCCGGCGCCGGCGGTTCCGCTGAGGTATGTTGTGAGGCCGGGGGATACCCTCTACGCGATAGCCGGCTTGTTGTCCACGACAGTGCGCGCGATTGCCGAGGCCAACGCGATCCTCGATCCCAACCGGATCGGCGTTGGCCAAGAGCTCGTAATTCCCGGATGGGCCTATCAGTTCTACACAGTGAGAGCCGGGGACACGCTGTCTGAGTTGGCAGCGCGGTTTGGAGTCACCGTTCGGCTTCTGGCCGCCGTGAACAACCTAGCTGACCCGAATCTGATCAACGTAGGGCAGCTGCTGACAATCCCCGTAAGGTCAGCCGCGGTTGCGCCCAAAGTGTCGGTGGAGACTAACGGTTACATCTTTCCTCTATCAGAGGCCTCTACGAGGCGGATACTCTCGAGCATCTCACACGATCTGACATACGCCAGCGTCTTCAGCTTCCCTGTGGACGGACGAGGCGGGGTAGTCTACGGCCCAGGCGCGGCCGCACCTTCCGTGGGGGTCATTCGCTCGCTGGGCATTGCCGCGCTTGCCGTGGTGTCTAACTTCGATGGCCTCAACTTCAGCCCGGATCTGGCGAGGGACGCTATGACGGGCGCGACCGGCGCCGCAACGGCTGCCGCCGTTGTGGAATTTGCCGCATCAAACGGCTTTCAGGGCGTGAACGTGGATTTTGAGAACATGTACCCTGAAGACAGGCAGCTATATACGGGGTTCATCGCTG
>CAYYHF010000113.1:0-8091 GCA_964471415.1 uncultured Clostridia bacterium
ACCCGGGCGATGAATATGGCGCACACGCCCTGGTAGATAGCGGTGCCGTCCATGTTTATGGTTGCGCCCAGAGGCTGCACGAAGCTGGAGATCTCCTTGGGTACGCCCAGGTTGTCCTGAGCGCAGCGCATCGAGATCGGCAGCGTGGCGCTACTGGAGCAGGAACTAAAGGCCACTGCCATGGCTTCGAAGAACCCCTTGAAAAACGTGACGGGGTTCATCTTGGCCCAGATGTAGACAGCTCCGGAATACACGATGATCGCGTGCAGAATGTTGGCCAGATAGACCACGAATATCAGTTTGGCAAGCGGCAGGAGCACTGCCGAGCCGCTGGTTCCGGTCACCCAGGCGATCAGGGCGAACACTCCTATGGGCGCAAAGCCCATAACCATAGCCGTGATTCTGTACATGATCTCCGCAACGCTGTCGAAGAAAGCCAGCGCAGGCTTGCCCTTATCGCCCAGAAGGGAGATGCTGATCCCCATGAACAGCGCAAACACGATGAGCTGCAGAATATTGTCACTGGCTGCCGCCGATATCGGGTTAGTGGGCACCATGTTGAGGAACGTGTCGACGATACTCGGCATAGGCTTAGGAGTGTATGTTCCGAGCTCGCTCACAACGTACCCGGCGCTCGGGTCGAACACTAGCGACAGCAGGATGGCGAGAGTAATCGCTATAGCCGTGGTCGCCAGGAAGTAGACTAGGGTTTTGCCGCCTACCCTGCCCAGTTTCTTGAGATCGCCGATGCTGCTTGCGCCGACCACCAGCGAGCAGAAGACCATCGGCACTATCAGCATCTTGATGAGTCGGATGAACAGGTCGCCTAGCGGCTTGATCACCGCTATGGAAGGCCCCACGATTAGGCCCGCGATCGCACCTAAAACGAAGCCGATCAGGATCTTTACCCAGAGTTTCATCCAGTACTTGCCCTCCCCATTTTGGTCTGGTTGCGTTGTCGTGCGGTTGGATCGCAAGGATCGCCGCTCGATTTCCCGCCCTGAGAAGCGAGAGTGTAGCATCCATACAGCAAGTCCACAGAGTCTACTCTCATCTGTTTGCCCGGCTTGTCGACACAAGATGAATATCTCTGTAACTCAGTCGACAGAATCGGTGCGTGCCGGAATCACCTCCTACGAGCCTGCCTGTTCGGATATGATATCGGTTAAGCCAGCATATTCACCGGGAGCGTGGGAAACTCCTTCTTTTGAGCTTGTGGTGGAATCACTAGCCCAAATAGACCAGGATTCGGATGTAGGATTGGGGCCTGGCCTGGGATCGGGACTACATGGCAACAAGGGCCCAGGCAGTGTAGAATTAGGTGTCGAGGCAATGCATCAAATGAGGATCGCATGGGAGCGCTGTACACGGAATCGCAGTGCAATGGGAGGAATGATCATGCACAAAATATACGCTGGAAAAACTAAGGACGTGTTTCTGCGGGACGATGGGTACGTGCTGCTTCATTTCAAGGATACCGTTACGGGACTAGGAGACACGGTTGATTCAGGGGCTAACGAGGTCATTGGGGAGGTCGCCGGCAAGGGACGCTCTTCCTTCAACTTGACGCTGCATTTCTTTGGGCTTCTGCATGAAGCGGGGATACCCACGCATTTTGTCAGTATCGGGCCCGGCGCGAACACGATTGTCGCCAAGCGTGCACGTTCCTTCAATCTGGAGGTGATCTGTCGCCAGAAAGCCTGGGGCAGTTTCGTGCGTCGCTACGGCAACTACGTTCGCGAAGGCGATCCTCTGCCATCGCTTGTGGAATTCACTCTCAAGGACGATGAGCGGGGCGACCCGTTGATCACAGAAGACGCCCTCATCGCTCTGGACATCGTGTCCAGAGCGGCGATTGACTACATGAAGGATACAGCGCGCCGGGCGACAGCGCTGATTGCGCGGCGCCTCGGCGAGCGAGACCTAGAACTCATCGACATCAAGTACGAGTTCGGCGAGATCGATGGCAAGACTACGATCATCGACGAAGTGTCCGGCGACAGCATGCGAGTTGCGCGCGATGGGCGGATCCTGCTCCAGGCAGAGCTGGCCGAGGCAGTTTTGGGCCGGGGCCGGGCGTAAGCGTGACTTTGTTGGCGCTCACTTGCGCCAGCCTGCTTCGAGCTGAATGACTTGGCGCGGAGGGCCGAAACTGTCGACTCCCCAGGCTCTTGCTATGATGACTGGGATGTCTGCGAGGTACATGTGTCCGCCGAGCAGATGCGAACTGGGGCCGTGGCTGTAGATCGCTACAGGAGTCCCGGTGTGATCCGCCACTGCCCACTGAACTTGTGCAGACGTAGAATCGGGGGCGCCTCCGGCAATTGCCAACCCCCCTGTTTCGTGGTCGGCTACGACAATCACCAGAGTGTCATCGTGGTTCCTTGCGTAATCCATCGCGACCTGAACGGCGCCCTCAAAGTCCATCGCTTCGTGTACGGTCCGCGCTCCGTCATTGTCGTGGCATGCCCAGTCGATTTGGGAGCCCTCCACCATGACGAAGAAACCATTGGGCTTCTGCGAAAGCCTCTTGAGAGCCTCTCGCGTCATGTCGGCAAGAGTATAGTCTCTGTCAGTCGCCTGGGGCAGATGGCTCCTATGGAGAAGAGCCACGATTCTCGGCGACGAGTTCTTCTTCACGCTTTCGATGCTGTCGAACACTCTCCAGCCGGCGAACTCGAATTCGCCCAAGACATCGCGCTCGTCAGCCCGATTTCCCCGCGCCGACCTGGGCAGAAACTGGTCGCGACCTCCGCCTATCAGAACATCGACACGGCTTTTGAAGAGCCATATGGCAATATCCCCCTGTGCTTCGCGATCCGATACATGGGCCGCAAATGCAGCGGGAGTGGCGTGGGTTATCTCAGTAGTAGCCACTAAGCCGGTGGCTTTGCCTAGCTCCCTAGCTAGCTCAAGGATGGTCTTGATTCGTACGTTTTCTGCGGTCATGCCCAGCATCCCGTTGTTGGTCCAGTATCCTGTGGCCATCTGCGTGGCTGAGGCGGCGGAGTCAGTGACCAAGGCGTCCGCGCTGTGGGTGTTCGCCAGTCCTACTTCCCACATGAGCTCAGCTGGAAGCGGGTTGTTCGCGCCTCCCATTACAATCCTGGTCAGGGTTCGTTGTGCAATCCCTTCTCCATCTCCTATGAGCAATATGACGTTCTTCACAGGCTCCACGCTTCCCCTGAGAATCAGCGGCGGCAGCTTTCCGCTGCCGCAAACAGGCATTCCCAGGTCCACCAGCTCAGCCCGAACCTGCCCCGCTGCGAGGCAGGCGATGGCCAACACGGCCAGCGCCATGCAAGCAAAAACGCCCACTTTACTCCTAAAGCGGTGCCACATTTGACATACACCTCCTATCCTGGTTCGTATCACTACCCTTGACCGTTGTCAACCCGGGATCCGTCAAAGCCTCGTTCACTCTGGCTTCAGTCCGCGGCCAGGATTCAGCCGTGCCGAGTTTCATCTGAATACGCCGTTGTCTCGGCTTTGCGCTCCCAGTACGCAGGCGCATTGCACTTATGGCCCGATGTCGCGGCCCGCGTCCTGTAGCTGGGGCTCACGTATGGGGGGAACTGGCTGTGAGTCGCGGTCGCCGATGCCGGTCGCGAACCTGTATCCTACGACCCAGCCTTGCGGCCAACCCTGGGTCTTACGACCCAGGAAGCCGCCGGAATGCCCGTTTTCGAGGCCGGAATTGCATGCGGTGGGCGCGCGGGCCGCTGGCGCAAAAAGGATCGTCGCGGCCCGCGTCCTGTAGCTGGGGCTCACGTATGGGGGGAACTGGCTGTGAGTCGCGGTCGCCGATGCCGGTCGCGAACCTGTATCCTACGACCCAGCCTTGCGGCCAACCCTGGGTCCTACGACCCAGGAAGCCGCCGGAATGCCCGCTTTCGGGGCCGAAATCGGATGCGGCGGGCGCGCGGAGGGGAAAGAGATATGGTCAGGGTGCGATGGCTCATCACCTCGTGCGCGCAGCTTCCGTCCGCCAGATAGTTGTTCCCGCATCACCTGCTTTCGGAAGAAGGGGCTTTGACGCGACCCTGCGTTGTCAACTAAGAGAAGCCTTGAGATCTTCGCGAATCCTTGCGCAGAGGAGGAAGCGTCTGTGCGCATGGCGAAGCAAGGCTGCGCAAAAGCAATGCAATTGCACCGTGCAAATCGGCAGTGCATTGCGCAATTCATGCCGACTGGGGAGGGTGACGACTATGAGGAGTCTGAGGCGGTTTGCGGTAGCGCTCGCCGCAGCGCTGGTCATTGCCGTGTGTATCGGCTCTGCTGGAGCGAATCATGCAACGGCGGAACTGGTCATACTGGCTACATCCGACATTCACGGCCGCACATATCCCATCTACTACGATGACGGCAGTCTGGCGCAGGCATCAACCTACGCGACTGAAGTCCGGGCGCGAAACCCGCACGTGCTCTTGGTGGACAACGGGGATTGCCTTGATCACGTGGATACTGTCTCTCCTTATCGAGCTTACTACGATTGCAGAGCGACTGATCCGGTGATACGGGCCATGAACGCTATGGACTATGACAGCATGACTCTGGGAAATCACGAGTTCAACCGCGGTATTGAGGCCCTGGCAGCGGTCTTGGATCAGGCGCGGTTTCCAGTGATCTCTGCCGATATCGAGAAAGCTGACGGTACGCCCCATTTCCTTCCCTATGTCATCCGGGACTTTGGCCCCTTTAAGGCCGGCATACTGGGGATAACCACTCCTATGGTGTCGGTGTGGGAGAAGCCGGAGACAATAGGGGGTCTCAGATTCACTGACCCGGTAGCTGCTGCGAAGACGTACGTTCCCGAGATGAAAACACAGGGCGCCGATGTGATCATCATCGTGGCTCACACTGGGTGGGAGCGTGCGCCGAAGAACTCAAGCAGGCCTGAAGCGTGGAGCTCTCCGGACAACTGGACGCCCACTGGGAAGACCGATGCCAACTGGACGTTGAGACTTGCCAACGAGGTCCCCGATGTCGATGTGGTCATAGCCGGGCATGACCATTTGGCCGTTCCAGAGGTCAAGAAGATGGGCGACATTGTAACCTCCGATGTGGTGATCACTGAACCCGGGAGGTGGGGCGAGTACGTTTCCCGCGTTGACGTTGGACTGAGAAGGCAAGTGGACGGGTGGGAAGTCTCGTCCAGATCGGCCACGATCGTTCCGATGAAGGGCGTTGCCCCTGATCCGCGCATCTTGATCGCGGCAAGACACCTGCACAATCCGGCAATTGCTTAGGTTCAAAGGCGAAGATGTCGGGCCTGATCAGGCTTTTGTCCTGGCACTGAACAACTACCGCGCCGGCGGTGGAGGAGGATATCTTGTGATGCTCGATGGCAAGCGGCTATCGGAGTCTGAACGTGAGATCCGAGAGGTGATCGCTGGCTATCTTGCCGAGAAAGGCTCCTGGGGGCCGGATGAGGTCGATTCCAACTGGTCTGTACTCCCAAGCGTTGTGCTGAGCCTGGGCAAATAAGTTGTGCGCAAATGCGGGCGCAGGAAGGAAAACTGGATCGTATGTAGAAGATGTGTAGCGCAAATATGCGCAACATCACTTGCGCAATTGCGCAAGTGAATCCAACGTTTGCCGCAAGTATGGAGTAAGCATGGAGGTCTGGAAATGGTGCAACTCGAGCGTCTCTCCGGTCAGCCTATTTTGCGCCCCCTGCCCGAACATGGGTGGGAGAGGTCAGCCGTGTTTAACTGCGCCGCCATTCGGTCGGACGGTGTATTCCACCTTATCTACCGGGCATGCGACCTGCCAAGCCACGACCGATTCGGCGACTATGTATCGTCCATGGGCCACGCGGTCAGCCTCGACGGAGTGAACTTCGTCAGGCACAGCCGGCCGGTGTTCGAAGGCGAGGGCGGACAAGAGCGGCGCGGGGTTGAGGATCCACGTATTGTGCAGGTGAACGGGGAGTCCGACTTCTACATGATGTATACGGCTTACGGCGCACGCTTCAAAGACGACTACCGGATATCCATGGCAAGCTCCAAAGACCTTGTGAACTGGTCGCGGCGCGGCGTGGTGCTGGATGAGCCCAACAAGGACGCATCGCTCTTCCCGGCCAAGGTGAATGGGCGCTATGCCATGTTCCACCGCAGGTGGCCGCATATCTGGATGACTTTCTCCAACGACTTGGCAACGTGGACGGATCACACGATTGTGATGAGGACTGTACCCAACTCGTGGGAGTCCGAGCGTATCGGCATTGCCGGTCCGCCCTTTAGAACAGCAGACGGCTGGGCTCTGATATACCACGGAGTGGATAAGTCCAATGCCTACAGGTTGGGCTGGGCCCTTCTCGATCCGGACGACCCCACCAAGGTAGTGTACCGCCAGAGCCAGCCTATCCTGCAGCCGGAGCTTGAGTGGGAGCGGGTGGGTTGGGTGCCCAATGTGGTGTTCAGCTGCGGGCAGATAGTGAGCGACGGCATAGTGTACGTGTATTACGGCGCGGCCGACACTTCGATTGGAGTGGCTGCAACGGTTCTTGCCGATTTCACCCCGCGAAGCGGGGAATAGGGTTGAGATCAAGACAACGCAACATACGACGACATGAAACGACTTGAGCGGATCGCAAAATCGCGGAGCTTGGAGTGACGGTCAGTCATGGGTGTAACGATTGAAGATGTGGCTAAGAAAGCCGGCGTATCGGTGTCAACGGTATCGAGAGTGCTCAACAGGAAGGGTCGCATCAGCGAACAGACGAGGCAGCGAGTCTTCGACATTGCCCGCGAGCTTGAGTATCCGGCCGCTCCGGTCCAAGCCGCAGCGAGGCGCCGGAGTAACACCATCGGCATCATGTTCAACCGGCACCTGAGGTCGCTGGTGTCGGATCCGTTCTACGGACTCGTCATGGTGGGCGTGGAGGAAAGCCTGCGACAGGATGGCTACCACGTGCTGTTTTCGACTACAGGCGAGCGCAACGAGGACATTGCAGCGATCCGCGGGTTTGCGTCCGAGCGGCGCGTAGATGGTCTGATACTCGCCGGGTGCGACATGGATCCGGATTACATCGACTGCATTGTATCGCTTGAGATTCCCGTAGTCCTTGTGGACAACAACATCATATCGCCCAAGGTACCGTGTGTAATGACTGACAACACGGCGGGGGCGCGCGAGGCAGTAGATCACTTAACGGATCTGGGCCATGAGGACATCGCTTTCGTGTCGGGACCCATGACACACAGCTCGCTGTATGAGAGATATCAAGGCTACAGGCAGGCATTGGAAGCGCGCGGACTTCCGGTTCGCCAGGAGCTGTCGGTGATCTACGATGATGTGTCGGATTTCAGCGTAGACGGCGGGTTCGCGGCGGCGATGCATCTGATGAGCCGGTCCAGGAAGCCCACGGCTATCTTCGCTGCCAACGATTCGATGGCTCTGGGAGTCATGAAGGCCATCCCCGGTCTGGGGCTTTCGGTTCCGGCCGATGTATCCGTTGTGGGGTTCGATGATGTGGAGGCGGCAGCGCACACTAGCCCTCCACTGACCACTGTACGAGTGGACAAGGCGGATCTTGGGCGCCACGCGGCGAGGTTGCTTTCAGAACTGATAGACGGCGGTTCGGAGTATGCTCCGTACAAGATATCGGTCTGCACCGAGCTGATCGTGCGCGGCTCCACCGGGCCGAGGCCAACAGAGTGATTAAGCGCCGGAGGTGATACACGTGCCGGAAATCGCGGGGGTTGGACCCGCTCCAGGGCGGCAGGCCCTCCTGGGGCGGCTCGCGGAGCAATACCGGGCGAGCGACAAGGTGGGATACGTTATGGTGCTGCCCTACATAGCCCACTTTCTGCTCTTCACGGCATACCCGCTGGTATTCGCGTTTATCCTGGTGTTCAACAGATGGGACATTGTGACCCCGATGGAGTTCATAGGCATGAGAAATGTCCAGAGGTTGCTTCGAGACGCCACGTTCTGGACCGCAGTCGTCAACACACTCAAGTTCTTGTCTTGCCATATTCCCCTGCAGATCGTCTTGTCTCTTCTGATTGCGGTCATCCTCAATGGTCCTATCAAGTTCAGGTCGTTTTTCCGGGGAGCGTTCTTCCTGCCGTTCGTCATATCCGG
>CAYYHF010000114.1:0-8081 GCA_964471415.1 uncultured Clostridia bacterium
CTTTCTTGTTCAGGATCGCCATGCGCGTCTCAAGCTCAGGAGCGCTGATGTCGGCTGAAAGACCCCACTCAAATCTCGACCTCAATCTGCTCTCGAGAGTTGCTATCTCCCGGGGCGGGCGGTCTGAGGAGATCACAATCTGCTTGCCCGACTCATACAGGGTGTTGAAAGTATGGAAGAACTCCTCCTGGGTACGTTCTTTTCCGGCCAGGAACTGAATATCGTCTATCATGAGGATGTCCACATTCCGGTACTTTTCGCGAAAAGCGTCTGTAGTTTCGAAACGTATGGAAAGTATGAGTTCGTTGGTGAACTGCTCACACGGGACATACACAACGCGGGCCTGTGGATTGAAAACTAGGATTTGATGACCTATGGCCTGCATGAGGTGGGTTTTCCCCAGACCGACCCCGCCGTAGATGAACAGGGGGTTATACGTGCGTCCCGGCCCCTCCGACACGGCGAGGGCCGCTGCGTGAGCCATCCTGTTGGATGAGCCGACTACGAAAGAATCGAAGGTGTACTTGGGGTTTAGGACAGCCTGCTTGAAATCGTCAAGCTCGCCCGTCTCAGGCTGGCGCCCGACCAAAGAGCGCCGAACACGCTGTGACTGCATCGGGCCGGGTGCCTGCGGCGGCTCGTAGGCGAGTCGCATCGTTGCCGATGTCGCCGATGCGGCTGATTCACCAGGTGGAGCCGGCGGAGCGGATGGCATCGAGGGCGACGACTCCTCCGATCCGCCTCGAAAAGCGGGATCGGCTTTTGCGATGAACTTGACTGTGACATTCTGCCCTACGAGCGATGTCATGATCTCGGAAAGCAATGCCGAATGCCTGGTCTCCAGCCAGTCGCGGGCGAACTCGTGCGGAACCTGAACAAGCAGAGTTCCATCTGTATATGCAACCGGGCTGCTCGGCCTGAGCCATGCATCGAAACTCGGCCCGGATAGCTCGTTATACAAGACGGTGAGAGCTTTGGCCCACATAGCGTGCAGCTCGTTGGACACTGTGCCACCGTTCTCCTTTCGTGGTCAGATACCTCACTTGGAAACTCCATGTTTCGCGCACCGGCACAGTCTCGAATGCCGAAACATCGACTGCGCCATTTCACTTGCGCCATGCTTGACTATCTGAATATGTAACTGAGGAAGTCGATACCCCTCTTGGTGAGCTTGCGTTTGCCTCCCTCAAGGCTGACTACTAAAAGCAACTCTTCGAGTGTGACCAGATCACGGTAAGCCGTGCTCAGGCTGATGTCAAGCTCCTTTGTGACAACAGACGGGCCGATCTCTCCCATTTCGGCTATGAGCAGAAAGACTTTTTTCTGCCGAGACGAGAGCAGAGCATCCAGAGCCTCATCTGACATTTCAGAGGGTTGAGATGATGGGGGCGCGCCCCCACCCTGTCTTCTGTTCGACTGATCGCCTGATGAATCCTGCTTGGCCTGCTCGTCAATGAACTCGCCGGCTTCGGCTAGTTTTTCCTCATCAGCTTCACTGAATGCACCGGTCCCGGCGCAAAGCGTAGAGTCGATAGCTTTCGCAGCCGCATCATCGCGCGGCGCCTGTGGACTCACACTGGCAGTGGAGCTTATGGTTACAACTGCGCCGCGGCCCAGATTGTCTTCAATAGTTATCCAGCCTCCCATGGCTGCGAGAGATTCGCGCATGATAGGAAGACCGGAGCCTACACCCTTGATGAATCTGCGCATCGCCTTGCTGGCTGTAGTGAACCCGGGAAGAAAAGCGTGTTCCCTGTCAGCGATGCCGGGACCGCGATCCGAAACCCTGACGGTGTTCCCATCGGGAAGAACCGTTACCACTGCGTCAGCAAACTCGGCATGCACAAGATTTTCCACAGCCTCGCGGATGACCACGAACGGGACAGACCCGCCCTTCTCCCGACAAAGGGCGTAGACACGGGAAGAGACGTCCTCCACGAAGGAGCGGAAGTCATCTGACGACAGGTCGATGGTGCGCGGGAGAGAACACATATTATCATAAGATGCTATTCGCACTGTATACGAAGGCTCCGCGCCCGCCGGCGCCGGGGTGTCGGCACACGAGGCGTCTAGATGGGCTTTAGGTCTGTCCGCTCTGAAGAACAGCCATCTGAATAAGGCCATTCATGCAAGCCTCCCGTTTTCGCGGCACGTGCCGATGGTCGATCTATCCACAGGCTATCCACAGGGTATTGTGGATAAGTAACACACCAGCTAGCGATGTTCGAAATTGGCCGACTATTTATCCCCATTACTCGAATGCTGGTGGGTGCAGGCTGCATTTTCTCGAAAAAACGCGTTGCGCCGTTCAAGTTATCCACAGGGTTTTCCACAGCTGTTGAAAAGTCGTCTTGTATGGACGGCGAAACCCCTAATCTCACAACTCATCAACAAGTATTCCACACACAACTGTGGATATCCTACCGGCAGCGAAGACGGCGGGAACAAACGTTTCTCATGGGAAAAGGCGTGTTGAAGCCGGTTTCAGTATTCTCCACAGGTCATTCCGGAATCCTAACCGCCCGCATTTCGGCGCCCATGAGAAATCCACGTTATTCACACACGTTATCCACAGACCTATCCACAGTCTGTGCATAAACCCTGTCACACCTGGTGATAATCACGATTGAATGAGACCAACGGTGAAAAATTCACCCGTTTGCAAAGACTATCATATCAGACTGTCGAGCGATGCGACACTACATATGGAAAGGTTTGAAAAGGGGCTTGTGGATAAGAGGATGGTCTGTTGGAGCCGGATCGTGCAAAGCTCGCCTTGGATGCGTGGGGCAGCCCTGCTCAGTCGGCGGGGCTTTGTTCCCGTTACAGACGCATAACACGGCGCAGCTCCATTCTTGACACCCTTGGTTTGCCTCGCTTATAATTGACGCGGTATGCTTGGGGTTGAGTTTGCAGGGAGGAACACGTGTATGAAGAGGACATACCAACCTAAGGTGCGCCGCAGGGCGAGAGTCCATGGCTTCAGGGCTCGTATGAGTAGCCCGGGCGGTCGCAGAGTCATAAGACGCAGGCGCGCCAGAGGCCGCAAGCGCATTTCCGCTTGACCCGAAGTGGTGCGCCTTGAAGCAATGCCGTCGAGCGACGGCTTTTCTTTCATATCGGCCGGTGTCGACAGGGGGGCGCCAAGTGGGAGCACAAAGCCTGCGTAGGACCTCGGAGTTTCGCAGAGCTTTCCGAGAAGGCAAGGCGGTCGCAGGCGATTACGTTGTGGTGCATGCGGTTCCGAACGGCCTGGGCGTTGTACGCGTGGGGTACCCTGTGGGAAAAAGGATGGGGGGCGCGGTCAAGCGCAACCGAATTAAACGGTTGCTGCGGGAGGCGGTGCGAGGCTCCGCTGTGCTGCCGAGTCGCGGTTACGATTTTGTGGTTGTGCCGAGGAGGCGCATGACTTCCCCCGGGCTACGTTGCCAGGATGTTATGCGCGACCTAGATCGGGTGCTTGAGCGGTTGGGCCCCTACTGCGTTCGGGAGATGAAACCGGCGCTCTGCGCCAAGCAGCAAGAGGAGACCGATGATGCTGAAAAAGGTTGAGCTATGTGTGATTCGGGCGTACCGGAGCTACATCTCGCCTCTGAAAAGGGGCCCTTGCTGTCGTTTTGTGCCCACATGTTCGCAGTATGCCGAGGAGGCGGTGCAGAGGCACGGACCGGTTAGGGGTTCGTGGCTCGCCCTTAGGCGGCTTCTGAGGTGCCATCCATTTGGCGGAGGCGGGTACGACCCCGTGCCATGAAGCCGCATTCGTTTATCCCCGATTGAGATCCTCTTTGCTGAAAGGGGGAGGCGACATTGAGCGTCAGCTCGGTCATGCAGAGCATTCTGCAGTATTTCACGAACCTCACGGGTAATCTGGGTTGGGCGATCGTAATCGTGACAGTGCTGATCAGAGCGATCTTGCATCCGCTGCAGGTAAGCCAGGTCAGGATGATGGAACAGATGAAGGCGCTCGCCCCGAAGCAGAAAGAGATTGAGCAGAAGTATAAAGGTCAACCGCAGGAGCAGCAGCAGCGCCTCGCGGAGCTGTACCGCGACAACAAGGTAAACCCGTTGGGTGGGTGCCTACCCGCGTTGATTCCGTTGCCCATACTCATCGTCTTCTTCAGGGTGCTGCAGAACAAGGCCTTTGTGGACAGTTTCGACGCCGCCCAGACCACTTTTCTCTGGCTGCCGAGCCTGAGCGCTCCTGACCTGTGGATCCTGCCCATCCTAACGGCTGTCACAATGTGGTTTTCTATGTCACAGACTACTGCGGACCAGTCACAGAAGACGATGACGTTGATAATGCCGCTTATCTTCGGGTGGTTTACGAGGAGCATGCCGGCAGGAGCAGCCGTGTATTGGGTTTCTTCGAACATCGCGAGCATACTACAGCACTACATTATCCAGTGGCAACTGGCTGCGTCTAAGAAGGGAGTCAGCTAGATGAAACCCATCGAGGTTACTGGCAGGACAGTCGATGAGGCAGTTCAGTCCGGATTGTCTTCACTTGGGTTAGGCAAAGAACAGGTCGAGATCGAAGTCATAGACGAGGGATCCCGAGGATTTCTGGGGCTGGTGGGGATGAGACATGCGCGAATTCGGATGCGCCCATTGGGCGCCGAGGCGGCGCGGCCCGACGAGGCAACCAGGAGCGGCGAGGCCGGGGGATCCCGCCCGGCTGCGATGCCGCAGGGACCTTCGGCAGAGGCCGCAGACGGCGAGGGTGTGAAGAGTGCGCGCGTTTCCGGCAAGCCGGACGGCACAGGAGAAAAGAGGATTGGCGCCGTTGCCATCGATGACGATGGCGTAAGCCATGGCGCGAAGTTTCTCGAAGGCCTGATCTCCGTAATGAGCCTTGACGCTGACGTGTATGAACGCGAGGCAGGTGAGGTCAACATGCTCGAAATCGAGGGAAAGTCGCTTGGAGTGCTGATCGGTCGTCATGGCGAGACCCTCGATTCCTTGCAGTTCCTAACGAACCTGGCCGCTGGCAGAGCGGCGCGCGCCGCTGGGGATGAAGCGCGTGCGAGGTATGTCGTAGACGTTGCGGGATACAGGAAAAAAAGGGAAGAAACGCTGACGGAAATGGCAATAGAGGCCGCCGGCAAGGTAGTTCGAGATCGGAGAAACCAGGTATTGGAACCCATGTCCGCGCTGGAACGACGCATTGTTCACATGGCCTTGAAGGACGCAGAAGGTGTAGCAACGCACTCCGAAGGGCGCGAACCCTACAGACGAATAGTCATTTCGCCCACTGAATGACCTCATGGGCTGGGCCAATGTGATATCAGGAAGGTGCGTGTTTAAAAGGCGCGCACTTTCTTTTATTCTTGTACATGGCGCAGATTGTTTCACGTGAAACAAGAGGTGGTGTGTCTGTGACTAGCGCGGTCGGATATGGTTCGGATACGATTGCGGCGATAGCTACTCCGGCGGGCACTGGGGGAATAGCCGTTATCCGTATATCCGGGCCTAGCGCGGTGCAAGTGGCCGGCAAGGTGTTCAGGCCTGCGCGTCAGCAGCGGAGCGATGAGCTGCCATCAGCGCATCGCCCAAAGTGGCACGCCAGACTGGGCGGGGTATTTGACTCTGCCGGGCAATTTGTGGACGAGGCCATCATGTTATGTATGATGGCACCAGCATCCTATACGAGGGAGGATGTTGTAGAATTGAGCTGTCATGGAGGGCCGGTCGTTGCGCGTGCGGTATTGCAGGCTGTTCTGGATGCCGGCGCCCGGCATGCCGGCCCCGGAGAGTTCACGCATCGTGCCTTTCTTAATGGACGGATAGCCCTAGGCCAGGCCGAGGCTGTGCTGCAGATGATCACCGCTCGTACTGACCGGGCTAGGCGATCCGCATCGGCGTTTCTGTCGGGCCAATCGGGCGACATCGTGTCGGAATCGCGCGAAGCTGTGGTTCAGCTCATGACGAGGATCGAGGCTTCTCTGGACTTCCCCGAAGACGACATTCCCCAGGTGGAAGTGGTCGAGATAGGTGAAATTGCCCGGCGAATCGCCATGGATCTTTGCCGCGCTGCTTCGGAGGCGCATAAGGGACGCATTCTATGGGAAGGCGCGAGTGTTGCCATCGTAGGGCGGCCGAACGTTGGGAAATCCAGGCTTCTCAATGCGCTGTTGCGTGAGGAGAGGGCCATCGTATCGGATCGACCCGGGACCACTCGCGATACAGTGTCCGAGGTGGCCAACATACGTGGGATTCCAATACAGTTGATTGACACCGCTGGGATGCGCGAACCCACGGATCCTGTGGAAAGGATCGGAGTGGAGCGCGCAAAGGGCGCACTCGCTGACGCAGACATCGCTCTGGCGGTGGTAGACGGGTCTATGCCGCTGGGTGAGCAAGATAAGGAAATCGTAGCGATCACGCCGGAGGAGCGAACAGTGGTCGTTGTGAACAAGTCGGATCTTCCCGAGGCCTTTGGCGATGAGGATCTGCGCCGTTGTGCGGGAGGCAGAGGGACGCTGCGGATATCAGCGCTCACGGGCGATGGAGTTGAGCAGCTCGAGGCGGAGATTGAGGCGTTGGCCATGGCGAGGGCGGAGCGTTTCGACGATGGCGCCCAGTCCTTTGGGACAAGGATCGGCGACTGTATGCGAAGGTCGGCGGCGGCGCTGGACGATGTAGCACGCGCGTCAGGCAGTGGTGTGCCCGCTGACATGCTCTCGATAGATTTGCGTGTCGCCCTCGATGCTTTGGGAGAGATAACTGGGGAGACTGCTCGTGAGGACGTTGTCGACAGGATATTTGAGCAGTTCTGCATCGGCAAGTAGGAATAGGGAAGCGAGCTGAAGCAGAATGGACTTTGATGTGATCGTGGTTGGGTTGGGTCACGCTGGGTGTGAGGCCGCGCTTGCGTGCGCTCGGATGGGCTGTGTAACCCTGGGCCTCACGATGAGCATGGACAATATCGCACAGATGTCATGCAATCCATCCATCGGCGGGCCCGCAAAGGGCCAACTAGTTCGGGAGATAGACGCTCTCGGGGGAGAAATGGCCCGGGCGGCCGATGAGACGTACACGCAGACAAGGATGCTCAATACTTCCAAAGGCCCTGCGGTGAGGGCGATCCGGGCGCAGATTGACAAGGCCGAGTATCAGACCCGCATGCGGGCTGCCCTGGAGAGCCAGCGTGACCTGGTGCTCAGGCAGGCAACGGTAACGGGTCTTGCAGTCCACGGCGGGGCGGTTGCCGGAGTGATCACTGACACGGGTGAAATATCGGCCCGCGCAGTCATACTGGCAACAGGGACCTACCTGGGGGGACGTGTGTACATGGGCGAACTCAACTACGAGTCGGGCCCCGATCGGATGCCGCCGTCCATTGGGTTGGGCCAGGACCTGCGAAGACTGGGCTTCGCCATTCACCGTTTCAAGACAGGTACTCCGGCACGGGTAGACGGGCGGAGTATCGATCGCAGCAAGATGATTCCCCAGCCGGGGGAGGATCTGCCATACGGGTTCTCATTTCTGAAGAAGCCCGCTCCCAGAGAGCAGCTGTGTTGCTGGGCTACATGGACCAACGAGCGAACGCACGAGGTGATAAGGGCCAATCTCCACCGAGCGCCCATGTATAGTGGGGACATAACGGGGGCTGGACCGCGCTACTGCCCGGCGATCGAGACGAAGATTGTGCGTTTTCCTGAACGTCTGCGCCATCAGGTTTATGTGGAGCCACAGGGCAGACGTACAGGGGAGATGTACGTTGCGGGTGTTTCAACCAGTTTCCCGGTGGATGTACAGGAAGAGATGCTGAGGACTATACCAGGTCTCGAGGACGTGCACGTAGTCAGGTACGGATACGCCATCGAATACGATTGCATCGATCCCACTCAGCTTCTCCCAACTCTAGAATCCATTCGAGTGCGCAAGCTGTACTGTGCCGGACAGATCAACGGGACTTCCGGATATGAAGAGGCGGCAGCTCAAGGACTTGTAGCCGGGATCAATGCGGCGATGACCATCGTGCGCCCCAACGTACATCCCTTAGTTCTCGACAGGTCCGAAGCCTACATTGGTGTGCTCATAGACGACCTCGTGTCAAAGGGGGCTGATGAGCCCTATCG
>CAYYHF010000115.1:0-8003 GCA_964471415.1 uncultured Clostridia bacterium
CGATGTTGGCCGGGACGATCATATCCGCCCTGCCGGTAGTCGTGCTGTTCATCGTCTTCCAAAGCTACTTTGTGGAAGGCATCAGTTTCACGGGGATAAAGGGCTGAAAGAGCGCGACCGGGTCGGGTCGGCATCGCATGCTCCAGTCTCATTCTACTCCCTGGTCTTCCTGTCGCAGCTGCTGGTGGTGGCGATGTTCAACTCCCTAGCAGTCCTGTCAGTGCTTTCAGTATTGTCGGTGATGTCTGATGCCGTCAAGCCCAACCTCAACGTGGGTCTTTCGGCGGCGGAAAACCGACAACGGAAAGACCCGGGCAAGGCCCTGCTGGTCACCTTCGATAGCCAGATAGGCAGCGTAGCGCTGGGAGCCTTGTTCACGTTGGTTTCCAGGCTGGACGCCGGCGACCGGCCTGCCCGCGTTGGCGCGGCTGGGCAAGATGAGCGTAGTTGAGAGCGTGGGCAGGGTGGAGTAGGGCCTGCGATTCCGCCGACAAATCGTTAGCTACCGGCGTTCTTGAGGTATGTCGAGCTGGTGTTTTAGGGCCTCCTGAAGTGTGCGCGAGAAGTTGATCCCGTGCTCGACCGCCAGATCGTCTAGCCATTTGGGTATTGTCAGGGTCTTCTTGACGGCTCGGCTCTCTATGGCATCACGTACCAGAGGCATCCATGCATCGACCAGTATGAGAACTTGCCTATCGCCAGTTCGGATCAGCTCAACTGGAGTAGGCGATGGGATGCTATCCCCGTCCTGCTCCATTCCGTACAGGTGCAATCCCAACGCCTGCCGGGCATCTTGGAGCGCTTCCTCGGTGGAACCCGCGCAAGGGAAGCATCCCGGCAGATCCGGGAACTCAATGGATATGCCGTCCTCGGCATAGGTCAGGACGGCTGGAAAGATGTATCGGTCTGATCCCATCGCTGAGTCACTGCCTTTCGCTTTGGGGTTTACAACCGGACGCCAGACTGCTTTTGAATGGCTTTCAGAGTCCCAATCAGCACGTCCTTCACCGGGTGCGTGACTGTGATCCGGCCCTTCTTGGTTGGATTTCACACTGCACACACCCTTCAGGCTGATACCAACACGTGTGAAGGCACGTGTCAACGGGGCCGCCCGCCGTTGAATGGAAGGCGGCATCGGATTATCTTGCAGGTGATCTGCCGCGCGCGGGCAGACGGAAGGACAAACGGCGCCCCAAGACGAACTGTGCATGTCACTGGATACTTGCGGAGTACGCATCGCGCACCATGATGTGGAAAAGGCGGAGATACACTTGAGGAGAACTGTGGTGATCACCCTCGCGACTCTCTTGCTTCTCTCCTGTGCGGCGGCTGCGGCCAAGCCTTCCTCGGAGCCTTGTCCGGTGCACGCCGGCGCGTGGAGCAGTGCGGGGCAGCTGCGCTCCCTGATAGCGAGCGGCGCTGATGTGAACAAGGTGGACGAGCTGGGCGACACGATGCTGATATCGGCACTCAGATTCGGGTTCGGACAGGATTTTGTCACCGTGCTATTGCAGGCGGGCGCCGATGTGAATGCCAGGAGCGCGGCCCGTGAGACGGTGCTGATGCTGGCGCTCCAATTCCAGCATGGGCTGGATGTCGTCACTGCGCTGCTGCAAGCAGGCGCGGACGTGAATGCCAAGGATGCGACCGGCCGGACGCCGCTGCTTTACGCGGTGATGTTTAACCCGAACTTGGAAGTCATTCAGGCCCTGCTCAATGCGGGGGCTGACCCGAGGGCAAAGGCAGATGACGGCTGGACAGCCTTCGATGCCGCAGGTTACCACGATAGTATTAGGAACTCGGATGTGTACTGGCTCCTGAAGCCAGATGGCATTACCGCCCAGCCTTCCCTGCTGGATCTCGGCGCGTGGCGTAGTGCAGATGAATTACGCTCCCTGATTGAGGCAGGCGCTGATGTGAATGAAGTGGATGAAGCAGGCAATACGCCGCTGATGCTAGCGCTGTCAATCGGCCACAAGGCGGACGTCATCAAGGCGCTTCTTGAGGCAGGCGCCGATGTGAACGCTCGGGACGAGAACGGCACTACGCCGCTGATGTCGGCAGTGATGCGTGATTACGGGCTGGATGTCATCACGGCGCTACTGGACGCTGGCGCCGATGCAAACGCGGGCACGACCGAGGAGAGCTGGTCGGCGGCGAGAGGCCAGACGGCGCTGATCTACGCGACGATATCCGCGCGCGTTGACGTCATGAATGCCCTCATACTGGCTGGGGCTGACATGAACACAGCGGACGGCAACGGCGAAACACCGCTGACAACAGCGGCAATGTACAGCTCGGTATCTGGATATGCCGATGCCATCCGGGCCCTGATAGCGGCGGGCGCCGATGTTAACGTGCGGACCAAGGCCGGTACAACGGCGCTGATGCGCGCATCGGAGGATGGAGGTATCGATGCCGTGAGGGCCCTGATAGCGGCGGGCGCCGATGTCAATGCCAAGGACAACCTCGGCTGGACGCCGCTGATTTTTGCAGTGAGCCGCGCATCGAACCCAGAGGTCATCCGGGCTCTGCTCAATGCGGGGGCTGACCTGAGGGCAAAGACGGACATGGGCAAGACGGCGTTCGACCTTGCGGGACTCAATAACAAGATCAGGGATACAGATCTATATTGGCTCCTGAAGCCAGACACCCCCTAGAGGAGGCGGGGAGTCCAGCTGCGTTAGCCGTCCATGGATCTGCATGTCTTCTCGGACGAATGGAGCGATGGGATGCTGGTTTGGGACGCCCGACTAGAGAGGCCAGGGGGCGGATTCAGCAGACCCACTACAGCTCTGCAGTGAGGATAACCCCTAGGGTATCCAGGCATGCAGGCCGTCAGCTTTTGGCGATAGCCTCGCCGAAGTAACCACTCGCACATTCACCTCACGATGCCCGCCAGAGCTACACAGATCTTGTCCGTGTTGGGGGGCGTGCCCCGTGTCGGGGCGCTTGACTGACCGTTGCAACTATCTCATACTTTATACGAGCCTGTCGGCGCCGCCGGCGACTGTCACGCATTGGAGGGATGGCTTTGATCACTGCACAGGGCTTGACCAAACGCTACGGGGATGTGCTCGCCGTCGACAACGTAGACCTGCAGGTAGACGCGGGTGAGATCTTCGGATTCCTGGGCCCGAATGGGGCGGGGAAGACTACGACCATCAACATGCTCATCGGCATCACCGCTCCCACTTCGGGTGTGGTGCGCCTAGGCGGGATTGACGTGGCGCGCGAACCCGAGCGGGCGAAGTCCATCGTTGGCTACGTCCCTGACCAACCCAACGTGTATGAGAAACTGACGGCATGGGAGTTCCTCATGTTTGTCGCCAACCTCTATGGCATGGATAGAGCAAGGGCCGAACACAGGGCAGCGCAGCTTTTGGAGATGTTCGAGCTGAGCGATAGAGCCCGTGAGCAGACCGGAAGCTATTCCCACGGAATGCGGCAGAAGGTCGTGATCGCTGCCGCGCTGCTTCATGAGCCCAAGATCCTTTTCATGGACGAACCCACGGTAGGGCTCGACCCCAGGAGCGCCCGCATGGTCAAAGACATCCTCCGCGAGCTGGCTCACGATGGCGTAACCGTGTTCATGACGACCCACGTGCTCGAGATCGCCGAGCGAATGTGCGACCGGATCGGCATTATCCAGAAGGGTAAGCTTCTCACGGTGGGCACTATGGACGACCTTCGCGCCGCGGCTGCGGCAAAGGGGGCCGTAGCGGGCGCAGAGGGCGCAGCGGGTGCTACGCTAGAGGACCTCTTCCTCGAACTGACCGGGGGCGCGGACTACGCGGAAGTCTCTCGGTATCTGGAGGGCTGATGGTAGTGGACAAAGCTCTTGTCATACTTGGCGCCGAATTCAGGCAGTTCTTGAACGGATCGGTCAGGACCGGCGCCCGCCGCGGCCTGATCCCAAAACTCCTGAAAGGCTGGGCCGGCTATGTTTTCCTGCTGGCCATAGCCATCTTCATAGGCAGGGGAGTCTACAAGTTCGCCGCCGGCATGAATGCGATGCTGGCCGACTACCCTGACATTGCCAGGCTGATATGGGTCAACGTGCTGTCGGCGGCCTCGTTGACCGTGTTCGTAATGCTATTCATGACCGGCGTATCGGTAGTCTACCAGTCGCTGTACGAGGCAGGGGACGTGAAGTTCCTGCTAGGAACCCCTGCGCCTGTTGGGGCCGTGGTAGGCGCCAAGCTCGTCATGTCGTTGGTGACCAATCTCATTACCATTCTGCCGTTTCTATACCCCGTCTGGGTCGGGTTCGGGGCGGCATCGCACGCTCCAGTCTCCTTTTACGTGCTCGTCTTTCTGTCGCAGTTGCTGGCGGCGGCGATGTTTACGTCTCTCGTGGCCTTGGTCGTAATGGTCATAATGCGGTACATCCCGTCCCCGAAGATGCGTCAGGTCATTCTGGTCGGCTCACTAGTGATAGGCTTCATGATATTCGCCGTGACCCAGGCGCTAAGCGCCGCGATGTCGCGCAATAACGGGCTCAGTTTCGAGGACATCGCTCGAATAGCGCAGGGTGTCAACCTGGGCAGGGCGGCGTGGCTGCCGCACATATGGATGCTGAAGACAGCGCTGCTCACCATGCCTGGCTATGGTTATTCGGTCTGGACCTCGCTTGCTCCGCTGGCGGGCTCTACCGCGCTCATCGGTTGGGCCGCCATTGCACTGTCGGCGCGGGCTTTTGTGGGCGGATGGACTCACGCCAGGGAGACTGCTCCATCGGCGCGAGGCAAGGCGTCATCTGCGCGATGCGCAGACCGGACCTTCATCAACAGGTTGCAGGGAGTCGGATGGGCGATTTTCGCCAGAGACCTCACAATGCTCTTCCGCCAGCCGGTGATGTGGTATGGGGTGCTTGTATCGATAGTAGCATCGGCCTTCTTCGCGTTCAACATCTCAAGCGTGGGCAACCCGGCCATCATCCGCGATGTGATTGTGGTCATCTTCACGATGATGGCGGCCGTGTCGACGGGGCAGTTTGCGGGTCTGGCGATCAGCCTCGATGGCGAAGGGCTGTGGCTGACGAAATCGGCGCCTATCGCGCCGTCTACCTACTACTCGGCGAAACTCGCTTTCGCAACGGCGCCGGGAGCGGTGGTGTTCGTGCTTCTTTTTGCAGGGCTGCCGTTCGTGAAATCAGTGCCACAGCACCCTCTGTACGTGTCAGTCCCGGTCGGCTTGGCCGTGTTATCGGTGATATGTGCATTGTCGGTGATGTCTGACGCAATCAAGCCCAACTTCAGCGTGCGTCTTTCGGCAACAGGCAGCCAAAAGCAAAAGGATCCGGGCAAGGCCCTTCTGGTCACTTTCGGGAGCCAGATAGGCAGTGTGGCGCTTGGGGCCGTATTCGCTTTTCCCACCTACTATTCGCGGATCAGGTGGTTTTCAGCCTGGACACCGGCAACCGCCAGAACCGTAAGCCTCAGTCTTCTGGTTCTGGCGGTGCTCATTTTGCACACAATGGCCGCTCGAGTGTCAATCAGGCGGATCCGGCTTCTGTTCAGCGGGGGCGGTGACTGAAAGCCACCGCAAAGCCTGCTTCATATGTACGGCCGCCTGCATGTCAAGCTCCTTCGCTTGCCGGATGAGCCGTCCCAGTATTCCGTATTCAGAAGCAATCTGAAGGCCGCCCCAGTGATCACCATCAGATAATGGTAGGCGACCGGCTGACACAGGAAGGAATCACAAGGACTATGTAGAATGTGTGTGTATCCGCATACATGTTACCGCGGTGTGGCTATCATGTAATGTGGAAATAGCCGCGATTTACGGTGTGGAACCTATTACATACGGCTGCGACCTTGGGAAAGTGGTGGATTGCCATAAGCACGATATATGAAGTGGCGCAGAAAGCAGGAGTATCGGTGGCTACGGTCTCGCGGGCGCTGAATGACAGCGGCTATGTGAGCCGGGAGGCCAAAGATCGAGTGCTGGCAGCTGCAAGGGAACTGGATTATCACATGAACGTAAACGCGCGCAGCCTCACCAGCGGCAAGACGTATACCATCGCGCTGGTGCTGCCCGATATAGGCAACCCGTTCTTTCCCGCGGTGGCCAGAGGCGCGGAGGACTATGCGTCCGGCAACGGATACTGCGTGATTTTGTGCAACACCGATGGCAACTTGCGCAAGGAATCCGACTATCTGAGAATGCTCCGTTCCAGGAAAGTGGACGGCGTGATATTCGCGGTCAGCATGGCGTCGAAGTCCAGGTTGAACGCCTTGGCGGATGACGGGATTGCGGTGGTGTTGGTCGATAGGGATCTGGGCGATTCCTACGATATCGTAAAGACCGACAACATCGCGGGGGCGATGCTGGCCACCAACCACCTGATTGGGCTGGGCCATACTCGCATCGCCTTCATATCCGGGCCCATGCCGCTGGCAACTTCCCAGGAGCGCCTGCGCGGATACTGCGATGCGCTTGCTTGCAAAGGCATTCCCTTCGATGAGGGACTCGTTGCCGAGGGCGACTTCCGCATGGAGAGCGGACGCAGGGCCATGCAGGCGCTTCTTGCGAATTCGCGCTTTGGGAGCGATGCCGGGTTTACAGCCGTGTTTGCCGCGAACGATGTGATGGCAGTGGGGGCCATGACCGCTTTGGAGGAGGAGGGACTGCGCGTCCCGGCTGATATGGCCGTCATCGGATACGACGATATCAACATCGCATCGGTTATGCGCCCGCGCCTTTCGACTATAGCCCAGCCCAAGTATGAAATGGGCTGGATCGCGGCCCAGACGGTGACCAGGCGGATGGCCGAGCCTGACGGACCGCGCTTGGAGGAGCTGCTTCAGCCTGTCTTGGTCGTCAGGGATTCCACTGTGGAAAGGAGGTGCGCTTCGGCGTGAGCATAGTCGTTGTAGGAAGCCTCAATATGGACTACGTGATGCAGGTGGAGAGACTACCTCAGCGCGGCGAGACTATCTTCGCGACCGGGTATTCCACGGCTGCGGGCGGTAAGGGGGCAAACCAGGCAGTCGCGGCTGCAAGAGCTGGGTCACAGGTCTGCATGATCGGGCGTGTAGGCTCCGATGCTGCCGGTCGCGCTCTTGTGAGAGGGCTAAAAGAGGCCGGCGCGGATACGTCCCGGGTGGAAGAGGACGCAATGGCGCCCACAGGCTCTGCCTACATAACCGTGGATCGGCGCGGGGCGAACACAATCGTTGTGAACAGGGGCGCCAACTTCGCCCTGAGACCTTCGCACGTGTTGGCGGCTGAAGGTCTGATTCGAGAGGCAAACGCCGTTGTGGTGCAACTGGAGACGCCCATGAACGTTGTTGCTCAAGCTCTCGAGCTTGCCAAGAAGCATGGCGCCGCGGCGGTGCTCAATCCGGCGCCTATGGTCCCCCTCAGCCGCGAGATGCTGGCCTTTGCGGATTGGCTGATCCCCAATGAGACAGAGGCGGCTTCGCTGTTGCGCTTGCTTGACCTGTGCGGCGAGGCGGATGAGGAAAGGCGGAACGATGAATCCGGCGGGGAATACGCAAAGGATGTGGCCAGGAGGCTGGCGGGTGCAACGGGCGCCAATGTCGTTGTGACCTTGGGCGAGGAGGGCTGTGTGTATGCGGGGCCGCTGAATCGAGGGGGCCTGGCTTTTCCGGCCTACCGAGTGGACGCGGTGGACACAACCGGGGCGGGCGATGCGTTTGTGGGCGCGCTTGCGTGCGGATTGGACGCAACCTCAGGAGGGCCCGTGGATATCGCGAAGTTGATATCTTTCGCGCAGGCCACCGCGGCCGTTGCCGCCACAAGCCTTGGAGCGCAGCCGTCGATGCCAGTTCGGGCCAGGGTGGAGGAGTTCCTGTTGGAAAGGGAAGGCGGCGGTGGCTGTGGGCGATAGGACGGAGGATGGGACCCTTGCCGGCATGGGGCTGGACATCGGCTCGCGCGTGGACGCCGGCCTGAACGCCGGCCCGGACGCCGGCGGGATAGGTCCGCTTCTGGAAATGCACGGCATATGCAAGAGCTTCCCGGGGGTGAAGGCC
>CAYYHF010000116.1:0-7975 GCA_964471415.1 uncultured Clostridia bacterium
GCTCTTTGACAACAGTGAATAGCTACGACAGGGTTCGGGTGAGTACAGAGCGCCGATGGTTGGGATCCCAGCTTCGTTTAGAAAGGAGAATGCCCTTGAAACTCACTATGGCGTGCAGCCCGATGTTCCCCCCGGAGCGTGAGAAGCTGCATTCGCTGGTGCTGAGATGCATCGGCACGATACGCGATGGCGACAAGGCGGTCGGCATGATAACCGGCATCTGGTTTCGGATGGGACTGTGGCTGGAGATGCCCGATGAGAATCAGCCGTGGTATTTCGATCCCTTCATGGCAGTGTCGGCCGAAACGTTTGCCATGGCCGACTTCATCGCTCTGAGAGCGCCCGAGATCAGGCGGGACGTCAGCCGCTCCGACAAGCTGGACGTCTTCTTCATCGACTGCTTCTGGGTGGAGCCTGCCCACCGCGGCATGGGAATCGCGCCCGACTGCCTGGCGGCCCTGGTCGCATCGTGCCGCGACTTTGTGGGCGTTTTCACGTGCGATCCCTGGGTCATCCGAATGGCCCCTGACGGCGTGCTTGAAATAGCCAGTCCATTCGCCCGTAACTGCAACAAATCGGAATACCACAACGAGAAGGCACGGACGGAAAGAGTCCTCCACAAGGCGGGGTTCGAGCACATCCCGGAGGAGTTCCAGCACACCTGGGCGGCCGACCCCACTGCCGCGCCCGTCAGGCCGGGAGCGGACCGAGTGGAAGTGGGTTTCGTGCAGGGCCCTGCAGTGCCGATGCGCCCGCTCCGCTGGAGCTCCAGGATCAAGGTCACGTAGCAGCTACGGAGGTGAACCGCGTGAACAACTCGATCATGTGCTACCGGGTGCGCAAAGCCAAGATGGCTGTGCTGCGCGATGCATGCGAGGATGCGGGCCTTGACGTTCTCGAGACCGACCTCGCTACCGACATTATCGCCATCGGCTCGCTCATGGTGGTCGTGGATCCCGAGGCCACCGGACCGCGCGATCTACTCCACTGCCTCTCCATGATTGCCGAGCTTGATGATCCCGGGCTCCGCCTGGTCGCGGCGTCCGCCGCGTGGTGCCTGCCCAGCGAGTTCGTCAAGTATCTGATTGTGCCGGAAGCTTGGTCGAGAGAGTGCCTTGGCCGTCTTCTGGGCGATGCAAGGCGCAGCACCCTCACGTCCGGTGTGTACCGGGGATAAGGAGGAATGGGCATTATGCAGTTGATCATCCACAGAGGCACACGCCAGATCGGCGGATCCTGCGTTGAACTTCGCTCAGGCGCCACGCGCATTCTGCTGGACGTTGGGATGCCGCTGTCGATCGGCTCCAACGATACGTTGGGCGCGGGCGACTCCATCGATGAACTGCTACGATGTGGAGTGCTGCCTGCAGTTGATGGCGCCTATCGCGGGCACGAGCCGAGCATTGCAGCGGTGATCCTGTCCCACGCCCATCAGGACCACACGGGCCTGGCCGGCTACGTACATGAGTCCATCCCTAAATACGCCACCCGGGGCACATGGGCCCTGCATGACTCGCTCGGAGTATTCGTCCCGCAGCCTGTCTCCATTGAAAACCGCCGTACAATCACTATCGACAAGCCCATGCAGATCGGGCCGTTCACCATCACCGGCCGTCTGGTCGATCATTCCGCGCCCGATGCAGTGGCCCTTGAAGTAGAGGCTGACGGGCACAGGCTGTTGTATTCAGGCGACATCAGATCTCACGGGAGAAAAGGCGGATTATGGAACAAGCTCGTCGACGAGCTTGCCGGCAAGGTAGACACGCTACTGATGGAGGGCACCACCATCGGGCGGCCTCAAGGGCCGCGCAGGACGGAAGCCCACCTTGAGCAGGAATTCGTTGAGCTAATGCGCAGCCAGTGCCACATGGCCGTGGTGTTCTGCTCTTCGCACAACCTCGATAGAATCGTCACCATATACCGTGCGGCGAAGAGGACCGGAAAGATCATGGTGATCGACCTACATACCGCATATACCCTGATGACTCTGAGGCCCATCTCGAGGGCAATACCCCAGTGGAACCGGGACGAAATAGGGGTCGTGTCGTGGGACTATCACCAGGACAGGCTGCGAAGAGCCGGGAGGTCGGATTTCCTGGAGCAAACCAGGCCCAAATGGGTGGAGTGGGACGACATGAAAGCCACCCCGCAAAAGATCGTGTTACTGGCCAAGTCCAACCGCTATACGACCAGTGAGCTTGAGGACAAGTGCGGAAGCGCCATACGGGAAATGAGCATCGTCTGGTCCATGTGGGACGGATACTGGAAGGAAGACAAGTACATACGACCCCTGTGCGAAACACACGGGGTGGAACCCGTTCACCTGCACATCAGCGGCCATTGCACCTGGTACGACATCAGGCGCCTGGTGGCCAGCCTGCGTCCCGGCAGGATCGTCCCCATCCATACCGAACATGCCGAGCACTTCGCCCGATATCTTCAGGGCGTTACGCTGCTTCAGGACGGAGAGGCACTCGAGCTCTGAGATCTCATCTCGAGTCATGGCGCACTAACAGGATGGCTTCTGCAGCTCATCTGGCAAAGACGGAATGTCCTACTAGGTTCCGCGAAACTTCCAGTCCACCCCATGTCCTGTGGCTTTCCCAACATGCCTTTGGCCGATCCTGTCGGAAAACCCTGCGGTTCGATGGTGGGTCGCCTGGGACTGCCGTTGGAGCCTAAGCAATCCCCAAAACGCCCTCCGATTTCGTCCCCCCGCGCTGAACCGTACTGTATTCCACTAGGACGGCGTGTAGACCGTTGGGTTTTCCCACAGGCGAGACAGAGCCTCGCTGCCCGATGCGGCTTTAGCGACTTGGGTCCTGTTGCGCTGGGGAACCGCACGGCACCGCGAAATCGATTGAGCCCGCTAGTTTGGCATCTCAACTGCAGAAGTCCTGTGACGGCCACAACAGCCAATACCGCGACCGTCCGAAAGAAATTTTCATATCTCAGAAGGAATTTCCGAACTCGTTACCGAATTGGGTCTACACCTAGTATGTAGCGAGTCTTCTCGGCATGGCGCTGGGCTTCATGATGGTATTCTGGCCCGTTGTGCCTTGCACGCAGTGTAATGAGGATTCGGCGGGCGGAACTGAAGGTTCAGGACGTGTAGCGGAGGTGGAACGTGTATGAGGAAACGAGTCGCTCACTACATCAACCAGTTCTACGGCGGAATTGGCGGTGAGGAAGCCGCGGGCGCTCCGCTCGCGATCAAGGACGGGCCCATTGGGCCAGGCGCAGCGCTCCAGAAGGAGCTGGGCGAGGGCTACGAAATCGTGATGACCATCGTCTGCGGGGACAACTACTACGCCGAGAACAGCGGCTATGTTGCTGACGCAGTATGCAGCGCGATCAGCGAGAAGGACATAGATCTGCTCGTAGCAGGGCCGGCTTTCAATGCGGGGCGCTACGGGCTGGCCTGCGGCGGGATCTGCGCCAGTGTCGCACGGCGCCTCAACATCCCCTCGGTTACAGCGATGTACCCGGAGAACCCTGCAGCGGCAATGTACAAGAAAGACCTGATCATCATAGCTACAGGGGCTTCGGCGGCCGGCATGAGGGCCGCCATGCGCAATGTGGCGCGGCTGTCAAAGAAGATAGCAACCGGCCAGGCGATTCTGTCGGCCAAGGAGGAAGGCTACATCCCCCGCGGCAGACGGCTGAATCAGTTAGCGGATAGGCCTGCAGCCGTGAGAGCAGTGGAGATGCTGCACAGGAAACTCAGAGGCGAGCCCTACACTACAGAGGCGCCAGTCGAGAAATACGAGAGCATCGCCCCGGCCAAACCGATCAAGGATCTTGCCCGAGCAACTATCGCTCTGGTGACCGAAGCGGGTATTGTCCCCTTTGGGAACCCCGACAGAATCAGGCACGCTAACGCAACCAACTGGGCATCGTACTGTCTGAAGGGCATCGACGATCTGGAAAGCGGACAGTATGAAGCCGTTCATGGAGGGTTTGACGCAAGTTTCGCCAACGAGGACCCCGACAGAGTGCTGCCGGTGGATGCCATGAGGTTCTTCGAATCTCAAGGCTACATCGACAGGCTGCATGATACGTACTACGTCACTGTAGGCAACGGCACCCCGGTGGAAAGAAGCGCGGTATTCGGCGAGCAGATCGCACGGGAACTGCTTGAGGCTGGGGTGCACGGAGTTCTCATCCCATCCAGCTGAGCAACTGGTACGCGTTGCGGCGCAACGCTAGCGAAAGAGATAGAGAGGGTCGGAATCCCCGCGGCATGCATCACGGCTATGAGCTCAATCGCAGAAGCGGTCGGCGCAAGCAGAATCGTTATCGGCGGTCGCATTCCCTATATGTGCAGCGATGCGTCTCTTCCTCGGGACCGGGAAATCGAATACAGAAGAAAGCTCATCAGGGTAGCGCTCGATTCTTTGTGCACCGAGGTCGAGAAACCGACAGTGTTCTCTCCGTGAAACGGCTGAGGACTTGAGAGAGGAAGAGCCTCATGAAGCTGAATTTGGGCACTTTCAAAGTCACGGACGTTGTTCTGGGCCGTGGAACATCATTTGCGGACGGGGTTCTCAGAATCGATGAACAGGAGATCCGGGACCTGGTGACGCAGGACGGCAACCTGGCCGCCGTGCAGGTTCACATCGTCAAGCCCGGAGAGCCGAAGAGGATCATCCACGTCCTGGACGTCATCGAACCGCGGATCAAACTCGACAGTGGGCTTGATGTCTTTCCAGGATTTCTGTCCGCTCCCGTGACGGCTGGTAGAGGCACGACATATAGGCTGAGCGGAGTCACAGTAGTCGAGAGCGCCGAGTTGCCCTGGGACGCCGGCGGACTGCTGATACCCCGCGAAGGCATCATCGACATGGTCGGACCAGGCAGATACTACAGCCCCTTTCACGAGACCATCAACATCGTTCTCAGTTTCGAGCTTGCAGCGGGCAAATCGGACCTGGAGTACGATGCCTCTGTGCGCTTGGCAGGCATCAAGGTATCAAAATACCTGGCGGAGACGGTCCGCGACCTTACGCCGGACGTTGCGGAAGTCTTCAGCACCGAAAGCAGGCGGAGCGACCTTGCGAATATAGTCTACATTCACCAGTATCAGTCGCAAGGAACTTACGCCCATACATACTGCTACGGCGAGCATATGTACGAGAATCTGCCCACTGTGATCAACCCCAATGAAATGATCGATGGCGCCCTGGTAAGCGGGAACTACGCCTACGCGTGCTTTAAGACCCCGACCTATCTGCACTGCAACAGCCCCGTCATGCTTGAGCTCTACAGGGGCCACGGGATAGACCACAACTTCGCCGGAGTGATCATCGCTCGGGGACACAACTACACGTTCCACGAGAAACTGCGTTCCGCGCAATATGCGGCCAAACTGGCCAAAGAGCTCGATGCTCAGGGCGCCGTCATAACATGGGAAGGCGGCGGCAACGCAGTTATTGAGGCGATGCAGACGGTCAAGGCATGCGAGGAGCTTGGAGTTAAGGCGGTGATCATAGCCTACGAGATGGGCGGGCCCGAGGGGGACGGCCTTGCCTTGCTCGACAGCGTAGAGGAAGCCGATGCCATAGTGAGCGCGGGCAGCATTGAGAAGAAGATAGCCCTTCCGCCGCTCACACCGGTCGGAGGCAGACAACTCAGGCTGGCGAGGGAACTGGGCGGGATCCGAGTGGACGCGTCCGGGAACCTGGAATTCGACGTTTCCCACGAGATGTACTGCGGCGCCAACCAGACAGGCTTCGGGCTGATCACTGCGGAGGATTACTAGTTCCGGACGGTGGCTTCTAAGGGGGGGGCACAGATGATGAACCCGCATGACTACGTCAAAAAGGAACCCTACAGGCTCTACATCAATGGCGAATTCGTCCCGTCCGTGTCAAAACGGACTTTCGATATCACTAACCCTGCCAATAGCGAGGTATTCGCCACAGCCTACGGCGGCGGCAGAGCAGATACCGACAAGGCCGTTGCGGCAGCCAGAAATGCTTTCGACCACGGCCCTTGGGGCAGGATGACCAATCGCCAGAGGAGTCGGCTCCTGCTTGAGGCCAGAGGCCTCCTGTCGCAGCGGTCGGAGGAATTCGCTGCGCTGGAGACACTGGATTGCGGGAAGATCTTCACCGGGGCTTTGCACTATGACGTGGCTCAAGCGCTAGACGGTTTCGAATACTACGCCGGCAAGGCTCGTTGTCTGGAAGGCAAGGTCGTACCGGTTGACGGAGACGGCAGATACCTCAACTATGTGATGTGGCAGCCCTACGGGGTGATCGGCGAGATACTGCCGTGGAACTCCCCGCTCCTAATGGGCGCCTGCAAGATCGCGTCCATTCTGGCGGCCGGCAACACGATCGTTGTAAAGCCCTCGTCCTGGGCTTCCTTAAGCATGCTGGCCATGGCGGAGATCTTCCATGAGGCCGGATTCCCGCCGGGAGTCGTCAACATCGTGACCGGCTCAGGAAGCGAGGTCGGCAGCGCATTGGTTGAAAGCCGTCTGGTGGACATGGTATCCATGACCGGGGGCACCGAAACAGGCAGGAGAATCATCACCGCGTCCAGCAAGACCATCAAGGACGTTGCCCTGGAGCTGGGCGGCAAGAGCCCCAATATCGTCTTTCCCGATATCGACTGGGAGTCCGCCGTCAGATGGACTCTTCGCGGTTTCACCCTCAGCTCCGGGCAGGTCTGCGTCTCCGGCACCCGTCTCATCTTGCATCGATCCATATACGATGAGTTCCTGGCCGCGCTCAAGGCCGAATGCGAGAAGATGATTCCCGGCGATGGTTTCGACTGCGAAAAGGGTGTTGACCTGCCGCCCCTCATTCATCCGGCCCATGCGGCTCAGGTGTGGAGCTACATTGAAAAGGGCAAGGCCGAAGGCGCCCGCCTGATCACCGGCGGCATACCCTACACCCACCCGGCGCTGGCTAAGGGCAACTTCGTCCCTCCCACCGTGTTTGCGGATGTCACTCCTCAGATGACCATCTTCCGAGAAGAGATCTTCGGTCCGGTTCTAGCTGTAACGCCTTTTGATACCGAACAGCAGGCGATAGACCTGGCCAACGATACGCCTTTCGGCCTGGCTGGAGCTGTGTTCACCAACGATTGCCGACGAGCTCTGCGAGTGGCGGAGGCGATCAAGGCCGGCCAGATCTACATCAACACCTACTACAGCAAGGGCATGAACGAGTCTCCCGCAGCCGGCTGGAAGGAAAGCGGCCTGGGCGCTGCCGGCATCCACAAGTACATGAGATCCAAGACCGTGTTTGTGGATATGAACGAGAGCGAATGAAGCGTATAGCTGCATAGTGTGAAACTCGACCTAGCGCCCATCTTGCCGGTCTCACACAACAGTCCACGACCTGCCCGTTGCCTCCGAGATGGCGGACTTCAGGCCGGCCTGGTCCGAGTAGTGCCCGTCTGCGAATAGCTCAACCAATTCGCCATTTTCAAGGCGAGCGAAAAACCGAGTCTGAGTCCTGCGGCCAATCCTGCCGCGTCTCTGCTCCAGAGCTTGGACGCGTGACAAGTCGATCTTTCTGGACGATGAACCTTTGATCAACTCCAATGTCTCGCCATCGATCACGATCTTCCTCTTGGCCATCGATCTGGACACCGACCAAGCCATGAGAGCCAGCGCAATCCAGGTGCATATCACGACAACGGCGCGAACTCCCCCTGCAGCGATCTCCGCCCAGAACATGACGAGCATCACGGCCCCGAGAAACAGCACTGCGGCAACGGTCGGACCAGTCAGATTCTGCGGCGCGAATACCTTCAATACAGTCACCCCTTCATAGCATGCCTCTGTCCGCTCATCATCTGCGTCTCCCAATACTGCCAACGTTAGTTCGCCGAGTTTGGCCCGTATCCTCCACGCCCGCCGTATCGCGGGAAGCATCGCCGGCCGGGCCCCCCGCTCGCGCGCGTGCGCCGAAAGGATAATGCGCCCGACTCAGAGAAGACTGCAGCGCTGAGTGAGCGT
>CAYYHF010000117.1:0-7899 GCA_964471415.1 uncultured Clostridia bacterium
ACAATCGCAAGCGCTGGCTGGAGTGGCTAGCTCAAGCGGCTCGGGAGGCGCCGCCTTGCCGTCTGTCTCCAGATCGTCGACCTGCGCCTGCGCCCGTGTATGCGCTTTCTTCAGTTCATCCAGCAGATCCTGAGATTCATCCAGCGCCCGGGCCCCATCGCCGCACCACATCACACTGCGCACCCTTGATATTATTGAGTCTCTCAAAGCGAAGTAGTCGGAGTCCGAGGCCAAGCGCGCCAACCGCCCCGGCAGGCCGCCTGATAGCACTGCCAGCACCCTGGCGCGCTCCGTTGGCAGGCCGAGTCGGCCAACGGCCCATTCGGTCATCGTGCGCATGTCCACCGTTCCCAGCCTCACATTATGACAGCGCGACGAGATGGTAGGCAGCAGCATCTCCAGATCCCTTGCCACCAGTATTATCAGGGAAGGGCCCGGAGGTTCCTCGAGCACCTTCAACAGACAATTCTGCGCTTCCTCAGTCATTTTCTCAGCATCGTCTATGAGCCAAGTCTTCAGTTCCGATTCATTGGCCTTGAGCGATATTCGCCATTGCATCTCCCTGATCTGGTCTATCTTGATGCTGTTGCCCGATGGGACGATGACTGAGAAATCCGGGTGTACGCCGCCGATGATCTTGGCGCAATTGGCGCATTCGCCGCAGTACCACAGAGCGGACTCCTCGGGGGCCTCTTCCCGAAGCAGGCAGTTGGCAGCCAACGCCAACCTGCGGGCCATAAGCGTGCGTCCGCTGCCGCGCGGGCCCCACAGCATGTAGGCATGCGCCAACAAGCCGGATCGGATCTGTGCATCTAGGACACGCACGGCCCCATGCTGACCGAGTATGTCGGGAAGACGCATCAGCCTACACCTCCCTCGCACCGGGTTGGGATCGGTCGCGCGCACAGCCCGACCCCTGCCCAGGCCCTGGGCCCAGAAACTCGAATACCTCTCGGCAGACGGCCGCGTGGACCTGCTCTATTGAATGGCCGCCCACCCCAACCACACGGAACCTGCACGGTTCGCCCTCGGCCATCTGCAGATAGGCGCGGCGCACCGCCGTATGAAACTCCAATTCCCGACGCTCTATTCTGTCGGCATCACGCCCGCCTGTAGCCCGGGCGACACCCAACGCCGCATCGATATCGAGCAGCACAGTGAGGTCGGGAACCAGGCCGCGCGTTGCTATGCGATTCACAGCGCGCACGGCCTCGACGTTTATGCCCAGCCCGTAGCCTTGATAGGCAATGCTGGAATCGAAGAATCTGTCGCCTATGACTATCCGTCCCGCGGCCAGCGCCGGCAGTATCACCTCGTGCACATCCTGAGCGCGGTCTGCCGCATACAGTAAGAACTCGGTGATTCCGCACATTCCGCTGGATTTCGTGTCCAGAATTATGTCGCGTATGCGGCGCCCAATGCCGGTGCCGCCCGGCTCGAAAGTGCGCACCACATCATAACCCAGATTCGCGAGTGCGTCCGCAAGCAAACGCGACTGTGTGCTCTTGCCGCAACCATCAGGGCCTTCAAGTGTGATAAACACGCCTTTTGACATCAGCTCTTCCCAGCTTTCACCACAGTGACGATGAGTTCGCCGTTGGGGCCAGCTGCCAGACCCCTGAACACCGCTCCAAGCGATATCGCTTCTTCTATGATCTCCAGATGGCTCTGGTCGATGATCTCCCCCGGGTATAGTAGAGGTATGCCCGGCGGGTAGGGCGCCACGACCTCCGCGCACACTCGACCGGGCGAGTCATGCAGCATAGCCAGTTCATGGGCGGCCAGCGCGGCTCTGCGAGGAAGCATCGCCCGCTCGGCCGGGGCGAATAGATGCTGCGTGAATCTGGCCTGGTCGCCGCGCTTCCTCAAAGATGGACCAACGGCTCTCTCAGAGCGCGCCTCCTCTGCTACCTGGATCATCGCATCTACAAGCGCATCTACGTCCTCCTCGGTATCGGCATAAGTCACAAATGCGATGATGTTCTCGAAGTCAGCCAGCTCGACTCGGGTATTGTGCTCATCCATCAGTCTGTTCTTCAGCTCGAATCCGGCCAGACCCAGGTCGATCATGGACACGCTCAGCTTACATCTGTCCATCGCGGGTCTGGACAACACACGCACCCCCGACACACGCGAAAGCCTCCCCCGTGCCTTATCGGACAGCCTGATCGCGCGCTCGATCAGGTCGTGCCCGCGCAGCCTCATCAGGGTGGCAGTAATGTCTATCGAAGCCATGAGCAAGTACGAAGGGCTCGTAGACTGCAATATGGCCAGCATCCGCTGGACGCGATCGGGGTGTATCCGCTCTCCTTTGATGTGCAACATACTACTGCCCGTGAATGAACCAAGCGTCTTATGGGTGCTCTGGACCACCATGTCAGCGCCGTAGCTCAGCGCGGACCTTGGCATCGCCTCGTGCAAATGGATGTGGGGCCCATGCGCCTCATCCACCAAGAGCGGAATGCCGTGCGTGTGACAGAGTTCCACAAGGGCCGACAGTTCGCCTGCCATACCGTAGTAATTAGGTCTGGTGATCAGGCACGCTTTGGCATCGGGATGCTCAAATAGCGTCCGTTCATATTCCGAAGTGGGTACCCCAACGCTTACCCCCCACTCAGGATCGACATCAGGGTAGACGAATACAGGCTCAAGGCCCGCTAGAATCACTCCGCCGATTACCGACAGGTGTGCATCGCGGGGTATGACGATCTTCTGGCCTTCCTTACACGTCGTCATTATCATAGCGTGCACTCCCGCTGTGGTCCCGTTGGTCAAAAAGAACGTCCTGTCGGCGCCGAATGTCTGCGCCGCAAGGTCCTGCGCCTGCTTGATGCAGCCCGATGGCAGGTGCAGGTTGTCCATTCCGCGCGTTTCGGTGACATCGATGGCGAGCACGTTCCGCTTGAATACCTCGGCTACCTCAGGTGGGAAACCAAGACCACCCTTGTGGCCCGGCATATGAAAGCGCAGAGCGTGCTGTCGGACATAACCGAGCAGCGTCTGAAAGAGTGGGGCATCGAACTCCTCCAGAGGAATGTTGAGCAGATCCGAGCCGTTCATTTGGGTCTTTGACACTGGATATCGTTTCTCCTTCGTGCCCGCCGCGCGGCGGTTACTGGCATTTGAGAGGTCCAACGCTTGACACGAACGTGTGTTCGTGTTACTGTCTGTTTAGGGAACGTTTGTTCGGTCTTGGCATCACCGGTGAAAGGAGGTCGATACCGGGTGAAGAACGTGGTCTACGTGTATACCGCAGTCATCCCGCCGGCAGGCGCCGGCAGGTGGAAAGCCGTCATACTCGCCCAGAACAGCCGAGGCAAGGTGCTGGCTGAAGATGTGCAGCGCCTAGCGCCGGCGCCCGACTCCCACCCAGCGCCCGGTTCAGCCGCTTCCGCCGCAGCGCTCGCGGCGATGTTGCAGGGGCTAATCGCAGCCAAGCGGGTCCGCGCGCGCAACGTGGTCGTCTTCTGCGATCGGCCCCGAGCCCTCGATGCGCTGAGCGGCAAAGGGCACATTGCGCGAGGAGCGGTAGGAACCTACCTGCAGCTAAAGGCCATGGCACATAGCTTCGCCGGCGTGGAGTTCCGCTACGCCCCGTATCCTGCAATGAGCGATCTGCCGGTCATGGCGGCCGGCGGCTGAATCCCCATGAGTTCGAGCACGGTGGGCGCCACATCTGCGAAATCGCCGCCGTCCCGCAGCTTTCGCGCGTCCGTGCCAGCCAGTATGAACGGCACCGGGTTGAGCGAGTGAGCAGTGCTCGGCTGCCCGGAAACAGGATCGATCATCTCGTCTGCGTTGCCGTGGTCCGCAGTCACGATCATGGCGCCCAACGCAGTCCGGGCGGCGCGCCAAACATCGCCAATGCACTCATCCACAGTCTCCACCGCAGCGATCGTTGGGCCAAGCTTGCCTGTGTGCCCTACCATGTCCCCATTGGCGAAGTTGATTATGATGAAGTCGTGTTCACCTGATAGTATCCTCAAAACCGCCTCGGCGGCGATGGACCTGGCGCTCATTTCGGGAGCCAGGTCGTAGGTAGCCACGCGCGGCGATGGAATCAAGATCCGCTCTTCGCCGGAAAACGGCTCCTCACGACCGCCGTTGAAGAAGAACGTAACATGAGCGAACTTCTCCGTTTCCGCCAGATGCAGCTGAGTCTTTCCTGCTTTCGCAAGAGTCTCCGCCAGCCCATCGCGGGGTTCGGGCGCGGCGAAAGCCACGGGGATATCGGCGTCCAGGTATTTCATCATGCATACGAAGTTCACCTTGGGGCGTTCGCCCCGGTCGAACCCATCGAACCCGTCGAAGCTGAACGCCCGTGTCAGCTCGCGGGCGCGGTCGCCGCGGAAATTGAAGAATATGGCGGAGTCGCCATCGCGCACCGGGCCCACCGGAGAGCCTTGCTCATCCAGTATCACCGTGGGCACGACAAACTCGTCCGTTGCATCTTCAGCATACGACTTCTCCACTGCCTCCCGTGCATTGCGAGCCGTGCGTCCGCGCGAATGAACCATTGCGTCCCATGCCAGTTTCACCCGATCCCAGCGCGTATCGCGATCCATGGCGTAGTATCGGCCGCTCACAGTGGCGACAGTGCCCAGGCCAATCTGGCCCAGTCTGCGATCGAGCGCGTCCAGGAACTCAAGGGCGCTGGCGGGCGCCACATCCCGCCCGTCCAGAAACGCGTGGACATACACCCGCGAAACTCCCGCTTCGCGCGCCATCTCCACCAGCGTGTATATGTGATCCTGATGCGAATGCACGCCTCCGGGCGACACCAGTCCCATAAGATGCAGAGCCTTGCCTGACAGAGCAGCCTGGTTCATCGCGGTCAGGAGCACCGAGTTCCTCTGAAACTCACCGGTCTGTATCATGTGGTTAAGGTAGCTTAGGTCCTGGTACACAATCCGACCGGCTCCGAGGCAGAGGTGGCCCACTTCCGAGCCGCCCATCTGACCGTCAGGCAGTCCCACGGCACGACCGTGAGCAGGCAGCGATGTGGACGGAAACTCAGCCATGAGCTGATCGCAGTTCGGAGTACGCGCCAGCCGAATCGCGTTGCCGGGCCCGGGCGGAGCCGCTCCCCAGCCGTCCAGGACTACAAGCACAACAGGTCTATACTTCTTCACGTCTTTCATGTGAGCGACACCCCCAAAAGCAGCAGGATCATAGTATCACACGCTCAATGCGGGTTCAACACAGCCCAGCGGGGCACATGAAGCCGGAAAGCCTTGCCGACCCGGATTCGGAGTCCGACAAGGCTTCGCGAAACTCAGCATACAGCTGAGCAACCTAGATCAATGGCATGCATGTGGGCAATGCCTACTTGATCAGCGACAGCGTTACGATAACTGACGAGAACACAATGGACACCATGGATATCAACTTGATCAGGATATTCAGCGAAGGGCCCGAAGTATCTTTGAACGGGTCGCCCACGGTATCGCCTACTACTCCGGCCTTGTGGGCGTCAGAACCCTTCCCTCCATGCTGCCCTGACTCAATGTATTTCTTGGCATTATCCCATGCGCCGCCGGCATTGGCCATCATCACGGCCAACAGGAACCCAGTCACCACCGTGCCCACTAGCAGGCCGCCAACGCCGTCCGGGCCCAACAGGACGCCGATTAAGATGGGCGCGATTATCGCGATCAGCGCGGGCAAAACCATTTCCTTCTGAGCGGCGCTCGCGCACATGTCCACACACCGCGCGTAGTCGGGCTTGGCCTTGCCTTCCATCAAGCCGGGGATCTCCCTGAACTGCCTGCGAACCTCGTTCACAATCCCCTCAGCCGCGCGCCCCACTGCCTGCATAGTCAGAGCGGAGAACACAAACGGCAGCATTCCGCCGACGAACACTCCAACCAGCACCGCAGGGGTCATCAAGCTGAACAGAAATTCGCGTCCCGGCGTGATCAGCAATATCTGGTCGCGGTAGGCCGCGATCAGCGCCAGCGCAGTCAGGGCCGCCGAACCGATGGCGAAGCCTTTGCCGGTGGCTGCAGTGGTGTTCCCCAGCGAGTCGAGAGCGTCCGTACGCTCGCGAACGTTGTCGGGAAGACCCGCCATCTCGGCCACACCGCCGGCGTTGTCGGCGACCGGGCCGTAGGCATCAGTCGCCAGAGTGATGCCGAGTGTAGACAACATGCCAACAGCGGAAATCGCTATACCGTACAGCCCGGCGATCGCATCATGCGCTCCGCCCGACACGTAGTAGCTGACCATAACCGCCGCGCCGACCACTAAGATCGGCATGGCGGTGGATACCATACCCGTGGACATGCCCGATATTATCACCGTAGCGGGACCGGTAAGCGCGGAGTGCGCCACCAGCTGAGTGGGCTTGTAGTCAGCGGAAGTGTAGTATTCGGTCACGCGCCCGATAATGACTCCCGACACCAGGCCGGCTATGACCGACCAGAAGATGCCGATATACTCCGGGCCGAGTATGCCGCGCACCAAGAACCAGCTGGCCACGATCACTATCACCGCACTGACGTTTACACCGCGCCTGAGGGCCGCGAGCAGCAGCGATTGCTCCGCGCGCTCGCCCGTCCTCACCATGAAACTGCCGATCACCGATGCCAGCACGCCCACTGCGGCCAGAACCAACGGCAACACGACCCAGTTCACGCCGAGCCCCATGGACGCGCCCAGAGCGGACGTGGCAACGATGGAGCCAACATACGATTCGTACAGGTCAGCGCCCATGCCCGCGACATCGCCCACGTTGTCGCCTACGTTGTCGGCGATCACGGCAGGGTTCCGAGGGTCGTCCTCGGGTATGCCCGCCTCCACCTTGCCCACAAGATCAGCGCCGACATCGGCTGCCTTGGTGAATATGCCGCCGCCCACTCGAGCAAAGAGCGCCATAGCGCTCGCCCCCATGCCCGAAGTGAGCAGTGTGGAGGTGATCTGCGAAAGGCGCTCCGCAGAATCCACGATGGGCTGGACCGATGTATAGTACCACGTGAGACCGAAGTACCACAAAGACAGGTGAACCAGGGAAAGGCCCACGACTGTGAGGCCCATTACCGAGCCTGACGAGAATGCCAGTCGCAATCCTTCATTGAGGCTCCGCGATGCCGCATGAGCCGTGCGGGCATTCGACTTAGTCGCTGTGGTCATGCCGATGTAGCCGGCCAACCCGGAGAAGAACCCTCCGCTCAAGAAGGCGAAAGGCGTGAAGTAGCTCAGATAGCCGGTGCCTGCGAGAACCAACAGTAGCACGAACATGACTGCGAAAAACAGAATAACGCCTCGATACTGGCGTTTCAGGTAGGCCGAAGCTCCTTCTCTAATAGCCGCGGAGATGTTGCGCATCTTCTCAGTACCTTCGTCCTTGCGGCTGATAGACGCGGATAGATAGGCCGCCACTCCAAGCGCTATCAGTGCGCTGATTGGCGCCAAGTATGCCAGAGAGCCGAAACCCATTTCCGTTACACCCGAAATGAGGGTCTTCGGGTGTTATCCCTCCCTCCATTCGTTGCAGCAGGCCAACGTAGTCAGAATAGCACAGCTACGCGCTATGGTCAAAAGGGAGACGGATCGCCGGATCGCACAAATCGCCGGATCCCCGGACCGTCCGCGCGACCGCTCGTCCATCGCCCACCCCCATCCAGATCATTCCTTCCGATACTTGGCAATTCCATGTTCGTACAGATCGGCGCCGTGAATGTCGTCGATGACGAACAGCGGAAGCTCCTCAACATACAGCTTGCGGATGGCCTCGGGTCCGAGATCCTCGTAGGCGACCACTTCGGCGGACTTGATCCTCTTGGCAACAAGCGCCGCCGCTCCGCCCACAGCCGCAAAGTAGACTGCGCGATGCCGGACCATGGCGTCTCTCACTTCTTGAGATCGCATCCCCTTGCCTATCATGCCCTTCATACCGTG
>CAYYHF010000118.1:0-7879 GCA_964471415.1 uncultured Clostridia bacterium
TACATTGTCCAGATACAGGGTGGATGCCGCGGCGAGGCACTCGCTGCCTGGGCTGTATCCTTGGATCAAGCAGCTGTTCATGCTGGATAGGTGCATGATGGAAAGCAGGTTGCCCACAAGCGATGGTCGGCAGCTAGTGCTTGCCAACGTGCACCTGTCGGCGTTCGACGAGGGCGGGGTAATCAGGGCTCAGCAACTGGCGTTCCTCAAGGACTATGCTGAGCGCGAGGCCGAGTCCGGCAACTACCTCGTGATAGGCGGGGACTGGAACCACTTGCTCTCGTCGGATCCTGAGGCCAAGCGGGCGGAATACGGCGATGCGTGGCCTTTCTGGCTGCAGGTTCTTCCTGATGATTTCACAATTCGGGGATTTGAATGGGCTGTGGACGAGACCGTCCCGTCCTGCAGAACGCTGGACAGGCCTTACGATCCTGCCGCTAACGTAGTGGTCAACATAGATGGGTTCCTGGTTTCGCCGGGCGTCGAAATCGTGAGTGTGCACGGTTGCGATCTCGGCTTCGAAAACAGCGACCACAACCCGGTTACCGTCTGCATCAGGTTGGGCCGAGCGCCCGCCGATGCCGTGAACCGGGAGTAGCTAGCCGTCTTGCTCACTATCGGCGTCCGCGGCAGGAGCTGCGTTCGAGTCGGCGCCCGGGACCGCCGCTGCCCCGGGCGATCCGGGAGGAGGCTCGGGGAACACCAATACGGTTCCAGTGCGGATTGCTCTGGGGTTTTCGATTCCGTTCATCTGAAGTATCTCACCGATTCTCTCCGCAGTCGCCTTGCCGTAGAGGCGCTTGGCTATCACGGCCACAGATTCGCCGGGCATCACCGTAACGGCAACGGTGCCGGGCGCGCCAGGCTTGACAGTGGGCGCTGCCGGGGTCGCGGCCGTTGCGGAGGCTTGTGTCGGGGCGGATTCTGCGGGCGCGCGCGTTGCAGGCGCGGGCTGCGCCGCGCTCGGCGCGGCCTTAGGCGGAGCCGTATCGGCCGGTTTCGTTTCAGGCAGAGTCGGTGTTTGGGCTTGGGCATTGTTCTCTCCTGCATCGATGGCAACGGCGGGCCCTGCGGTAATGCGTTTCAGGGCGTTGTGTGTCACCCAGACCTGCGCCGCCAGGGCTATTATGGCAACGATCAGCGCCACTGAGGCCAGGCGCAACGCCAGCGCGATGTCGCTGCGCGCACTCCAATCAGCGAAAAGCCGGCGCGGGGGGCGCATCTCCTGATTAGGCTGAGAGCGAAGATACTCAGCCAGTTCGGGCAATCCCACCTGCACACCGGATGCGTGGTCCGTGTGGGCAGCCTCAGTTCCGCCTGATGCGGTCGGGCAATCGTCGTTGCAGACATCGAACATGTAGTAGCCGGCGAATGGGATCAGCGTTTCGCCGTCTGAACGGAAGAATGAAGCTTGTCGATTCAGAGGATCAACAATCAGCGCGACCGTCTGGCCCGGGTTGCCTAGGGCCACGTGCACCTGGGCGTCTTCATCAGACGCCGATACCCCCGAACCCTGGTGCGTGTGGAACCACCCAACAATGTGCTTGTCGGCGTGGGCGGCTTGAGCCTCCCGGCGAAGCCCATCGGCCAGTGCTATTAGGAGGCCGGGCGGCTCTGCCCGCAGCGGGACGCCGGGCAGTTCCACCGTGTCGAATACACGAGCTACGGCTCCTTCGGCATCCTGCGCGAGCTCTCCAACTAGGAGACCGGCGCGGTCGATCCCTTGCTGGGCATGGTCTGCCGTGCTGAGCAGATCCTCCAGCGCCCCCTGTCTTATCATGACCTTGGTCAACGTGATCACCATCCCGATCGCCTGCTCGGCTTAAGAAGTAATTCGCAATTGATCCTCGATTCTCCTTGTCGCTAAGCGCCAATGATCGCGGGAAGGAGACAGACGCCCGGGAACCGAATTAAGACACGCTACGTTCTGGCGTCTATCAAGGCTATTGCCGATTGCAACTGCGAATGGAGGTTCAGATGAAGAGAAGAATTACGCCGATGATACTGGGACTAGTTGCGCTGGCCCTCATCTGGCAGGGGTTGTCGTTTTGCGGCGACCGCCTGGCACTTGGCGCGAGCGTGGAAGGATTGGTTGGCGCCCCGGCGCCTGACTTCGCGCTCAAGACGATTGACGGCAAGCAGATCGCGCTTTCGGATCAGCCTGGGCACGTGTACGTGCTGGACTTTTGGAGCATAAACTGCCCGCCGTGTCATACCCTCGCGCCCAAGCTGCAGAGCATTCACAGAAGCTACGGCTTTCACGGAGTACGCGTGGTCGGGGTCAACCTTGCCGACAGCGCGGCAGCCATCAAGAAATACGCTGAATCCAGGGGATACACATACATGCAGACGATGGATAGGGGCGCCGTGGCCACGGCTTTCGGGATCTACGCGACCCCCACTGTCGTGGTCATCGATCGCAAGGGCGTTGTCAGAGACGTCATGGTGGGTCTGGCTCGAGGGTGGGAAGGCCGACTAGAGGATATTGTCAAGACAGTGGCAGGGGAGAAATGATAGGCATGTCGCCCGCTGAGCCGCCCCGTGCAAGCGCCGGCTTTCAGCCTCACGCAGCGCTTCTCATCGCCGGGCTGATATTTATGGCGATGGGGGCGGCATTCGGCGATTTCCAGGCCATCCTGGCCAACGCTCGGCTCATATGCCTGTCGTGCATAGGCATCCAGTAGACTAGTAGATGTGTTAAGGACCGGCAGCAAGCTGCCGGGTATTGAGTGTGGTATATGGCTATACAGAACAGGACGTCCACACAACGCACCATAGTCCAGATCATCGCCGCGGCCGTGGCAAACTCGGGATTGCCGGCTCTGAAGTTCTGCCCTTATCCCGGGCTGAACTGTTACGCATGCCCCCTGGCGTCTTTCGCCTGTCCCATCGGTTCGCTGCAGAGCTTCCTGTCTATGCGACGATTTCCCCTGGGCATAGTGGGTTTCTTCACGACCATCGGCGCCACTTTTGGCAGGGCGGCATGCGGGTGGGCGTGCCCGTTTGGGTTCGTGCAGGATCTGCTGGCACGACTTGGGCCGCGCCGCAAGCTGCTTTCCGGGAAGCGCGGAACGTGGATGCGCTACGCCGTGCTGGCGGCGCTGGTCGTGATCGGCGCTTTCGCCATGGGTTCGCCTCTCTTCTGCAAGCTGTGTCCGGCGGGCACTCTGGGCGGCGGGATACCGCAGGTCATCATGAGGCCATCGCTGCGGTCCATGATCGGCCCTCTGTACTGGGTGAAGATCGGGCTGCTTGCGGCTCTGATCACGGCGGCGCTTTTCATCAAGAGGCCCTTTTGCCGTTTCTTGTGTCCATTGGGCGCGGTCTATTCACCGTTCAACAGGTTGAGTTGGATGCGCATGCAGGTGGACCATGCCGCTTGCACCAGATGCAACGCGTGTCGGCAGGTATGCCCGGTGGACATCGCGATCTTCGATGACCCCAACTCGGACGCCTGCATACGCTGCCTCGAGTGCACCAGATGTCCGGCCGTTTCCGTCTCTTTCGGACCGCGCAGATCCGAATATCCACTGCCTACTGCGGGAGACTAGTGCACGAAGGATTGCTCGCAAGGGGGTAGTTCTCGTGGCCAAACTGAGGGTGGGCGTGATCGGCGCGGGCATGGCTTTTGAGCGCCTGCACTATCCGGCTTACACCAAGCTTGCGGATACGTATGAGATAGTGGCTGTGTGTGATCCAAACCAGGACAAGTTGAGCAAGTGGCGCGACCGTCTTGGGCTTTCGTCTCAGGACGTCCATACAGACTGGCAGGCTATCGTCGCCCGCGACGATGTGGACGTGTACGACATCATGGTGCCGATAGAGCTGAACTACGCGGTCACGGAGGCAGTAGCGAAGCGGTTGTCCGGCAAACGGAAAGCCATCATATGCGAAAAGCCCTTGGCCGGGTCGTTCAAGGAAGCCCTTTCGGCGCGGGAACTGGCGCAGCGCTACCAGATTCCCATTTTGATCGCTGAGAACTATCGCTACAATGAGGAAACCAACATCATCAGGCAACTCGTCGCAGACAGGCGCGTAGGCGATGTGGTGTATTTTATCTACAACCGCGTGATGGACTTCCCGCAAGAGATGTGGGAGAACGCTTTTCCGGCGCGAGATTGGAGGCAGTATCCGGAATACCCGGGCGGGGCTATAACGGATAGCGCTCTACATGACCTGGCCGCTATCCGCCACATTTTCGGCGCCATCGATAGGCTGCACGCCTTCGGCCATCCTCAGGAAGAGGAGTTTTCACCCTACAGCGCCATCGTAGTCAACATGCTGTTCAATACGGGCGTGGTGGGCCAGTTCAGCTTCTACTGTTCAGGCAAAGAGGCGCATAGCCCTGCGGTGGGCTTCCGTGTTTACGGCAGCTCGGGCATGATCTATCTGGAAAGCAGAGACGCAGGAGTGGTACATGTCGCTCACAATGACGGGCGCACCGAGGGCGTACTCTTCGAGCCGCAAAAGGGCTACTACAACGAACTGGTCAACTTGGCCCAAGCCATGGCGGGCAAGGAACCCATCAGCGTCCCGCCGGAGATGGAATACGGCGATCTGAAGACAGTGAGGGACATCCTAAGGTCCATCCAGGAGCAGAAGGTAGTAACAGTCGACAAGACTCCCGACTACACCCCCGATTACAGTCAGACCGGCGTACACCTTCCGTTCATGCATTGACGGCGGTGCTCAGGCATGGGTTGCCCGCCCCGCCCACCGCTCTGCTCTGTTGAACGCCAGTCATGCACATGGTACAATTGGTCTACCGCCTGCAGCATGGCAGAGGGGGTGGGTGTTATGCGCGCGGAGGCCCGATTCTGGATAGACGATGCCAAGTGGGATCTGGAATGTGCTCAGGACATGCTGGACAGGGAGAGATACAATTACGCGGTATGGCTTTCTAGGCAGTCTGTAGAGAAGCTGCTGAAAGCTTGCTATCTGGTGATACTCAGATCCCCGGTTCCTAGGGAGCACAACCTGCTGAGCCTCGGCCGCGCCTGCTTCGGCGATGGGATCGCCGAGGTAAACTCGCAAGTGACCTTCTTGAATCCGCACTATACAACGACTCGGTATGTTGACGCGGCACTCGGACCGCCCAAAGACATATTCGATGCAGAATTCGCTGAGCAGGCGCTAATCAAGGCGCGGGAGGTGTTCGAGTGGGTTCGGTCCAGGGCCAACTTAGCTTAGCCGACATCCGGAGATTCCTTCACAGAGTAGGCGCGACCCGAGGCATTCTGTTCGGCTCGCGCGCCCGGGGCGACTACATCGACTCAAGCGATGTGGATCTTGTCGTCATAAGCGACAAATTCGCAGAAACGAGCTTCCCGCGGCGAATGGTGTTTCTCCACGAGAACTGGGATCTTCCGTTCTACCTCGAGGGTCTTCCATACACCGAAGAGGAATTCGCACGCCTTAAGCGGACAAGCAGCGTGGTGCAAGACGCCCTGATGTACGGCATCGAGATCTGGCCGGATCCGTGATATGAACCGGAGGTCGACTGCATTGAACATAGGTGTATCCACTCTTCTATTTGGGTCATTGGACATTGTAGCAGCTACCAGCGAAATCGCCGCGATGGGGTACCAACGTGTCGAACTCTTCTGTCAGCTTCCAGAACTCCATCCTGACCAAGTCACCGCAACTACTATCGAGCGCCTGCTGGAGCTGGCGCGTGAGCACGGTCTTGAGTACTCGGTCCACCCTCCGGTGGTGAACACCGCAGCTTCCGATGAGAATGAGCGGGCTGCAGCCATCCGCGCCTACACGGCAGCGCTTGAGATAGCGGTCAGGCTCGGCGCCCGCGATGTGGTGGTGCACAGTGGCCACAAGTCCAGCCCGCGGGTTGCGGCAGGCGAGGCCTGGGAACTTGCGGAGCAGACCCTCGCTATCGTAGGAGCGCGTGCGGCTGACCTGGGTCTGCGGCTGTTGCTTGAGAATACGGGGTGGCACGCATATGGTTTCATGGAGACCCCCGCTGACCTGCCGCGTCTGGCGGACGCCGCATGTCCGCAGAGCACCGGCCTGCTTCTCGACACGGGTCACGCTGTGTTGCAGGGTTTCGATCCTGCAGAGACGGCTCGGCTGTGGCTGCCCCGCCTTGCGCAGATACACGCCCACGACAACCATGGCAGCGCCGATGACCATCTACCACTTGGCAGCGGGGTGATCGACTGGGAGTCGCTCATCGGGACGCTTGTCCAGTCTCGATGGGCCGGCGTCTTCATGATCGAAGTAGGCCAGAACTCAGACGGTCGCCACAGCTTGGCCCAGTCAATGCGCGTCATAGAGCGGTATGTTGGCAGCAAAGGCAGCTGAGTCCGCTTTTGCACCCGGTCTTCGGCCTGAAGCCTCGCGCGCCGCGATGTTGGGCTATCCCCATACTGTCCGAAGAGCCAGTAGCCAAGACTGACCACATGGCCTGTGCGTACATGGATTCCCTTGCAGTATACTGACTGCGTACACCCAAAGATCAGCCGGTTCCTCATGGCAAGAAACGCCAGGCTTCAAGCTTCCAATGGCGCGGCATCGGCCTCCGGCGCGCCCGAACAGCTCACCTTCGCCAGACTAGGTCAGAACATGAAGACCATGCTCTCGCTGGTTCTGGCGGGCGGCGTGATTACCTGGCTGTTCATTTCGCTCCTTTCGATGCTGAATGTGACCATGATGCTATTGCTGCCGTTGGGCGGTTGGTTCGCCGACAAGGCCGGCGAGAGAGCGGGTCTCGTGGTAGGACACCTTCTCTTCTCGGCCGGTTACGTGTTGATGCTGCTGGGGAAGAGGTACGCCCACTTCATTGTCGTATGGATCCTCTACGGGATCGGCGCATCGCTTCTCAGCCCTGCCTACAACTCGCTGATATCCAAGGCAGTGCCTGAGAAGATGCGCGGTACGGCATACGGGCTCTTCTCAACGAGCCTGGGTGTGATATCGCTCCCAGCGCCCTACATCGGCGGCCTGATGTGGAGAACCCTCGGCCCCAGGGCGCCTTTCATGGTACCTATGTTCTCCAGCCTGGCGCTTGCGCCGCTGCTCTGGATCAAGCTCGGTCCGGGCCAGGGAAGTGCCGGGTCACCGGCGGCCCAGAGTAGGCTTGCCAGTATCGGCCGTGACGACAGAAGGTGTGAACCAACCGATGGCGAATAACACCTCCCAATCTCCCCGACCGCTCGAGACGCGGCCGCGGACGTAGTCTGATGAACGGAGGATAGGGCGAGATGTTGAGGATTGTCGTGTGGGTTCTCGCTGGGTTGGTTGTGTTGGTTGGCGGGACGATAGCGTTCGGTTTGATCGGGCGGAAGACCGGCGAGGCTCTCCCAATCGGTCGCGTGGACTTCTCGGCGCTTCCGGACGGCTCCTACACAGGGCATTACAAGGGCGGACGTTGGTCCAACACAGTTCGGGTTATGGTGGCATCAGGCAGAGTAACCGGAATCCAGGTTGAGCGGGACATTCTGTTCGGCCAACCCGAGGTCAAACGGCGGACTATCGACGCAGTCCTCGAAGCTCAATCGCTCCAAGTGGACACAGTTAGCGGCGCCACCATTACCTCCAAGGCCTATCTGAAGGCGGTGGAGAACGCGCTGACCGGCGCGAGGTAGGCGGTCGGATACAGCAGATATCGACATGCCGAGGGCCGTACCATTTCCCGCGCGGAAGTGGCCGGCCCTTCGACATACCCTGGCCGATGATTGAGACCCTCGGCTGGTTTGGCTGCCCCATCTTGGAGACGATAACCTGAGATGCTGATGCAATCGAGGGGGGTGCCGGTCTTGATAGACGTAAGAGAAGACGCCGTTGTCCCTCTGGGCTACGGCAAATACGCTCGTGCGGCGAAGATCATAGCCCTAGATCCGATAGAAGACGACCGTGGACCCGG
>CAYYHF010000119.1:0-7871 GCA_964471415.1 uncultured Clostridia bacterium
GAGGTGGAAGAGGAACTGGCGGCCCGTGTCGCCCAGATGGATAACGTGGTCTGGATCGATCGAATGCTTCCGAGAGAGCACGTGATACAGCTATACAGCCATGCAGCGGTTTTCGCCTGTCCATCAGTGTATGAGCCATTCGGCATCATCAACCTGGAGGCCATGGCGTGCGAGATACCTGTAGTGGCGTCTAGAGTAGGGGGGATACCGGAGGTAGTGGTAGACGGTGAAACCGGATTCCTCGTACCGCCTGCCGATCCTGCGGCACTGGCAGAGGCGATCAACGCCGTTCTGAGTTCGCAGGATCTGGCTGAACGTTTGGGGAAGGCCGGGCGGGCTCGCGTGGAAGAGCATTTCTCGTGGCAGGCGATTGCGATGCAGACGAAGAAGGTTTATGAATCCGCGGTGCGTGAGTGATTGCCAGATTGGTTCGGCCCGCCGCCTGTCTTGCCTGCCGGATCGGTGCAGGCGTGGCAGTCGGCGGGCATCTCATTCTTGCAGAATGTTTCCACTACTATGCGGGCATGCTGAGTCACTGTCTCGATGACGTCCAAAGGGCAACCGGAGACAAGCCCCACCAGTCTCCAAACAGCCGCGTCATGCGCGTCTCCGTCCGTGCTCAGCAGCATGGACGGGTTTGTCTCAAGCGCGTAGGCAATGGCGCTCAGAATCCGCAGCGAAGGTTGCTTTTCTCCGCGCTCAATCTGGCCTATGTAGCTTGCATTCACTCCGCATATCTCCGAGAGCGATTCCTGCGTCATCCCCTGAGCCAGGCGCGCCCTGCGTATTCGCCTGCCTATGCCTGCGACCGACCTCGCGTTCACACGTTTCACCTTCCCATAAGCAATAGTACCCTTCATAGTGAATGTGTTGAATATACCGATAGCACGAATCAAGACGCACGTAAGTGCTATAGGTATGGCCGCGCAGCTCGGGGCGGTTGCTGACATCGGCCCGGAGTGTGCCGGGCATCGCCCCGAAGATCGCCCGAAGATCGCCCGAAGGAACGATACCGCGGCCATGGGCCATTGTGCTAACATGGAACCGACTAGCAGGAGGGGGGCGTTGTCATGGAGAGGCTCGGGGCGATCGGCGAAGCAATAGACGACTGTACTTTCGACGTAGCCAGGGTGGAAAGCATGTGGCCGGGGGCCGACGATGAGGAACGAAGGGAGATCCGCGCAACGCTCCAATCCGTAATAGTGCAGCTGGAGCCGGTGATCTGCGGCAGGGACGTGCCCTTTCGGCTCTTTGCGAAAGCAAGGAACCTCATAGAGCAGGCTTCTTACGGCCTTCGCCGGCTTGGATCGGCGGAGTACAGCCAAAAGCTATCCGACTTGGAGGGCAGGCTCCGAGCTGAAACCACCCACCGCGGATGGGACGCCTATCTTGAGATCGAGACTCTCAGGTCAGATCGGGCCATGGTGGAATGAGCGCCGTCAAGACACGGTGGAGGTCAGTTTCGCACCTCCAGGAGCTCGTAAATCACCCGCCCATCGGGCGCCGCTACTTCGACGCGCGCCCCGGGCGGGCGACCCATAATCGCCTTGGCCACCGGCGACTCGCTCGACAGACGTCCCGCCATGACGGATGCATGCTCAGGCGGGACTATTGCATACTGCATGTCCAGTCCCAATTCAACATCGCGTATCATCACAGTCGATCCAACCTCGGCGCCGGGCGGTCCGGTCCGTCCGTTGACCGCCGGCCGCTTCAGCTCTCGGGCTATGCCGGCGGCCCTGTGCGCGCAGGCTTCGCTACCGCAGCCGGAGAAGATAACCCCGATTTCGCAGGCAGTCTCCTCCTCAAACCTGCCCACAGCCGCAAGTATGGCTTTGATGTCGGCCGGCGTTGCGCAAGACGTTGGGCAACCCGAGCGAGGCAATGACACGAACAGATACGAGTCTTTCCCTCGGTTCTCGCTGCGGCATACTGAAAGAGCGCGTTCCACGTTCCGTTCCATCCTTCGGGGTCCATCGGACCCCAGGTTCAACAGGGGGAGCATGACGATGTGAGCCGACCTCCGAACTGCCCTAGCTGCAGCCAAGATCGCGTCCTGGTCCGACCAGTTTAGGACCAGGCCGATGCGGGCCGCTCCCTGGGATGTGGGCCCAGCGAAATCCGGGTCGACGAGGCTGCGTTCTGACTTCATCAGTACAGTGGCCAGCCTGGCCCCAATCATCCGGACTAGGTGACGAGCGTAGTCCGCTTCAGCGGGCCGCCGGACCTGAGCGCTCTGTGCGTACACGGCGAAGCAATCCGATGGCCTGATGCGTACCAACACGTCTACGCTGCCAGTGCTCGAAGCGGAACTCGCTACGGACTGAGCAAACGTAGACTCGGTACAGGCCGACAGGTAGTGATTGCGCCACCCGCCTTTGCCGAAAAGCACAAAGCCAGGCAATTCCAAGCAGCCCAACCCCAGTTGAAAACAGGCAGATGCGTAGCCGGCAATCCGCTCGCGGGGCGAGGACCCAGGCATCCCCGATAGCGACGAAGGCCTGCCCGAGAAACCTACTCTCATGTGCTCACCCTCCCGCCAACTGCCGTTAGGTTTCCCAGAAACATCATGCAATAGTCGCGCGTGGGCGGGCTGCGAAGGAAAAGAGCGCAAAGAGTCGAAAAGAACAAGATAAGCACGGGCATGGGGGGGGGCAGGCGATTGCGCCGGTCGGGAATCGTTGTTGTATTCTGCATACTGGCACTGAGCGCTTTTGCAGTCTGTGCATGTAGAGCTGCGGCGCAGGAAACCGTAGCCGGCGCCGCTCTTGCGCAGGAGCAGTGGGTGCTCCGGATTGAGCAGAAAGACGCATGGACTGATATAGAGGACGCGGTTGTGGATGTTCTAGGCCAGCCGTTTGTGGTCCTCAGGCTGTTGACTGGGGGGATCGGCGCCAACCTCAGCTGGATCGAAGCGACCAAGGAAGCCATATTCACCTCAGATAGGACAGTGGCTGTGCTCCAGGCGAATAGCCGCTGTGCCTACGTGAACGGGGAAGCGGTCACTCTGTCCGCTCCGCCGGACGCACAGTCGGGCCGGATTGCGGTTGCCGTCTCCGATCTGAGCGTATTCGGCCTGAAAGCGGCGATCGATGCGCAATCGCGGGTTATCAGGGTCTCCTGGCCTCGCAGCCGAGTCACAAGCGCATCGGCATCGGTGGATCACGGATCAGTCGCCGTTGTGATCGAAGCCGATGCATCCTTCAGGTTCTCGGATTTTGTGCTCCGCTCACCCGACCGGCTGGTGATCGATGTTTTTGATTCAGTTCTCGAGCCGAGCGTATCGACGATAGAGGTAGGAGAGGAAGCGGTGGCGCGTGTTCGCGCCGCCATGAACCGGCCTGGGGTAGTGCGCGTTGTTGTGGATCTTGCGGCTCCGCTCGGGTATACCCTGGAATACGCGGGGGGCGCGCCTGCGCGGCTGGCTGTCAGGTTCAATACCCAGATCACCGGGTTTGAGTTGGATGCAACCGCGCTTGTGCCGCGGCTTTTGGTATCGACCACCGGTCGCTCCGCCATCAGCCCGCCGCAGGTGGATTCCAACGGCGTCACCCTCATAGATTTCCCAGGGGCTAGCATCGCATCGCACCAAGCAGAAGTCCTGCCGGAGAGCGGGCCCGTGAAATCCGTGCGATCCTCCGCCCTGGACGATGGGGGCACGCGTGTATTCGTTGAGCTCAGCGATGGCTACCGCCCCGTAGTTCGTGAGAGCCTGTGCGACGATGAGAAGGCAGTCATCGACTTCGCGCTTGCGATCCGCTCAATAAAATGGCGCGAGGAGCCTGGATGCACCGTTGTCGACATCATGACGTCCGGCCCGGTGGATGCCAAGCCCTTCAGGTTGAAAGACCCTTCCCGCCTGGCTGTTGACCTTCCGGGGGTGTGGGCGGCCGGGATTCCCGCATCGGTAGTGCAGTCGCCTTCAGTCGAGCAGATTAGGGTTGCGCAATTCACTGAGGATACCGCCAGAGTGGTGCTTGACCTCAAGGAGGCGTGGGCGCACGCCTGGGAAGCGCTGCCGGGCAATATGGGAGTAAGGCTTAAGGTGGGGACATCCCCGGTATTTGGGAGGACCATCATGATCGATCCGGGTCATGGAGGAACGGATCCGGGGGCAGTATACGATGGGGTGTTCGAAAAGGATCTCAACCTGGATATGGCGTTAAGGCTCAGGCAGCTTCTGTCTGAGTCGGGAGCGCGGGCGGTGATGACCAGGGACAGCGATGTCAGCGTAGAGCTATGCGACAGATCCCGGATGGCGAACGAGCTGATGCCCGATGTCTTCATATCGGTTCACTGTAACTCCACCAAATGGGATGTGTTTCCCAGTGGAACTGAGACATATTATTGCAGCGCAGTGCCTTACAGCCAGGAACTCGCCGCCCTTACCCATACGTGTGTGCTACGCGAGCTGAAGCTCATGGACCGCCACGTTCGGCGCGGCGACTACCACGTTGTGCGCGAGACGCGCGCGCCTGCTGTTCTGGTTGAGGTGGCTTTCATGAGCAACGGTACGGACCTGAAGAAGCTGCGTGATCCGGAGTTTCGCCAGAAGGCGGCGGTGGGCATGTTCGATGGGCTATCCATGTATCTGGGCAGCGAGATGTTTCGCAAATGGCGGGCGGAGATCGCAGGGCGCGCCGAGGGATGGTGGTACGTGGGCGATGATGATCGGACGGGGCAGTGACTTTGGCTTCGGATAGAGTATAATACTTGTATGCGGTACGCAAGGATCGGGATATTTGACTCTGGTATCGGTGGGCTTACTGTGGCGAGGACGATTGCGCGCGCCATGCCCGGAGCCCATCTCATATACTACGGCGATACAGCCCGAATGCCCTATGGCAATAGGCCGCCCAGCGAGATAACGCGCTTTGCGCGGGAGATCATGCACTTTCTCCTTGACCAAGGCGTCGATGCTGTGGCCGTGGCATGCAACACCACTTCAGCTTTGGCTCTGCCCACGCTGCGGGGTCAGTTCGATGTGCCTGTTGTGGGCATGATCGAGTGCGGAGCGGCCGCCGCCGTCGAGGCCTCTCGCTCAGGCAGGATCGGCGTGATCGCAACAGCCAATACCGTGAGAAGCAGTGCATACGCCGGCGCCATAGCTTCGTTGCGCCCAGGAGCCTACGTGGTGCAGCATGCCTGCCCGTTGCTTGTTCCATTGATCGAGCGCGGCGAGGTGTCGGGCGAGGCAGTGAGAAGCGTCCTTCGCGACTACATGCGGCCTCTTCTGGCCGTGGGCATCGACACGATAGTGTACGGCTGCACCCACTATCCTTTTCTTGATGCCGAAGCCCGCGTCTTGGCGGGGCCAGGGGTGAAGCTGGTGGATCCGGCCTTTCGGGTGGCTCTCGCTGTGAGGTCGGCCTTGTTGGCGCACGACCCTGACCTTGCCGGCGCGGCAGGCACGCCAGACGCGGCAGGCACGCTGGGTACGCCAGGCGCCCTCGGCAAGGCAGGCGCGCTGCGTCTCATAACCAGCGGCGATCCTGAAGCCTTCGCCCGGCTGGCGCAGTCGCTCATGGGATGGGAGTCATGCAGCGTCCAGCAGGTCAGCGTGGATTCGCTGGGCTGATCAGCAGAGTGGAGGGTCGATATGCGAATCGATGGAAGGGCTTTCGACGAGCTTAGACAAGTCCATATCGAAAGGCACTACATAAAGTACGCTCCGGGCTCAGTCATGGTGGAAGTGGGGGACACTCGGGTACTCTGCGCCGCCACGCACGATGAGCGTCCGCCGATGCACCGAAGGGGTACGGGGCAGGGTTGGGTCACGGCGGAGTACGCGATGCTCCCGCGCTCTACTCATGAGAGGACCATACGCGAACGTAACACCGGCAGGATCGGTGGAAGAACCCATGAGATCCAGAGGCTCATCGGGCGGTCGTTGAGGTCCGTTGTGCGCCTTGCTGACCTGGGCGAATGCACGATATGGATAGATTGCGATGTGATTCAGGCCGATGGAGGCACTCGGACGGCCTCGATCACCGGGGCTTTCGTGGCTCTGGTGGATCTTCTGGCTTCCATGGACAAGTGGCACGGAAAGCCTCTGCCTGTGTCGGATTTCTTGTCGGCGGTCAGTGTGGGCGCCGTCGACGAGCAACTTGTGCTGGACCTATGCTACGCTGAGGATTTCCGTGCCAGTGTCGACATGAATGTGGTGATGACATCCGAAGGTCGCCTGGTGGAGGTTCAAGGTACGGCTGAGGGCGAACCGTTCAGCCGAGCCGATCTGGCCCGGATGCTCGATCTGGCTGAAATTGGCATACACCAGCTGTGCGATGCCCAGAGGAAAGCGTTGGGCCCGCTGGCCCAGCGTATCGGCGGCCCCGGATCAAGCATCGACATCGGAGGCGGCGCGTAATGGCGCGACTGGTGGTGGCCACTGGCAACCCGGGCAAACTTGCGGAGATCCGCGGGTTGCTTTCGGGGATGGAACTCGACGCGGATATCGTGGCTCTCCGCGACTACCCCAGAGCCCCGAAGCCAGCGGAAACGGGCGTCACGTTTCAGGAAAACGCTGTGATCAAGGCGGTCGCGGCTGCGTGTTTCACGGGCGAGGTGGCTGTGGCCGATGATTCCGGCTTGGTGGTAGACGCCCTCGGGGGAGCGCCGGGAGTCATGTCGGCCAGGTACGGCGGACAAGGCGCATCCGACCGAGATAGATACGAGGAACTCCTCCGTGAAATGGAGCATGTTGTCGATGGCGACAGGACGGCGAGGTTTGTGTGCGTTGTGGCGGTGGCTTTGCCTGACGGGTCCCAACGCACTGCGGAAGGCTCTGTAGAGGGGGCCATCGCCCGTGAGCCGCGCGGAGAGGGCGGATTCGGGTATGATCCTGTCTTCCTCATTCCGGAGCTGGGCATGACCTTTGGCGAACTGCCGCCCGCCGTGAAGAACGGTATGTCCCACCGCGCGCGGGCGCTTGTTGCCGCGAAACCGCTTATGCAGGAGGCGCTCTCCCGCTGGGACGCGCTGCGAGGGGAGAGGCACAGGGATCCATCGAAGTCTCTTCTTTCAGGGCCGGCCGGGCATGGACCGCAGCGATAGGTCGCGTCTTGTCAAGGGGTGTGGATTGCTGCTGTGATTCTCCTTTGAGAGGCTCCTTGCCGGAGGCTTCTAGCCTTCCCATGGCGACACAAGAAGAGGTGGACGAGGTCGCTGCAAAAGCGATCCGCAAGGTGTTTGACAGCCGTTCCAGGGACACGGGGTTCCATCCTCCAATAATGGATCGGGGGCGAACGGCGAGCGGCGGAATGTCGGCCTTGTTCTATAGGTTGCTCAATGGCGCACAGTCTCCGGCCTGACTACCACGCCCACAATGCCCACTGTCAAGCCGGAAACTCGACAGCCGAAGGCAGTACAAGGTGGATTGGGCAAGAAGAACACAACGATGCAGCTACATACATCAAGTCCATCTTGGCTCGGAGAGAAGCCCCTACAGCTACTTGACTCAGTCGCGCTGGATGGCGTTGACTGGGATTTGGGGCTGTGGTAAACTCGTTATATGCCGGGGCGTAGCTCAGTTTGGCAGAGCGCATGGTTTGGGACCATGAAGTCGCAGGTTCAAGTCCTGTCGCCCCGACCACTTAGTTGCTGAGTTTAATATGGCCGAAAAGGTGATGACGGAGAGCAGTAAGGCCGGAAACCGCTCGCTCAGGGAGGCGGCGCCGCGACTGAAAGCGCCCCGGGTAGGCCTGGCACGAATTCACTCCCGAACCGCACGCTGAAAGCCGAGTCAGGGCAAGTAGGCGCAGCCGGGCGCCTCCCGTTACAGGGGCAGGGCATGAAAACGTGCCCGCAATCGAGGCCTTGCGGCGAATATGGGTGGTACCACGTAGTCTGCGACTTGCGTCCCATGCGCAATT
>CAYYHF010000120.1:0-7790 GCA_964471415.1 uncultured Clostridia bacterium
CGTACGCCCGGTGGTGTGGGAGGTCGGCGGGAGCAATCCCGCCACCTACCCGATCAAGTTGCCGCTGTCCTACACCCACAGCACGATAGCACAAGACAATACATGCCATAGGTGGCGAAGAATAACAGAAGATTTCAGACATCAACGCGAGCTAGTGAGAATAGCGCGCGCTGCCATAAGGCCAGGCTAATGCGGATTACGCAATTCGAGGAATCCGACCGAAATTTGGGCTTTACGAATTGAAGGAAGAAGAGTAGTATGGAAGAAGAGTAAGTCGCTGGAACTAAATTTGCGGAGGAGGTGATACCGGTGATCGCCGATACGGACGGGGACCGCGCTCTGCTGGAGCAGATGGTGGTTGATGCGTGTTCGTCAGGGATGACTGATGTCGCGGTGTTTCTGATGAAGCTCATGGTCAAAGACCGCGCCGCTGGTGTGTATGGAGCGGCTGCGACAGGCGACCTGCCCGCTGAGGTGACATCTGTCCTTGAACAGATCGTGTGTGAAGACGGGTGGAGAGGGATTGAGGCCGTGGAAGCCAGGATGGATCAACTTGTCGCTTCTTGCATGGCGAAGGAGTGCGTCTAGTGGTGTCGTGGCGCCGGCGCCGGCTGGCGCTGAGCGGATAGCGCGGTTGACTTCGCCGCTCGGTCTGATTAGCATGATAGATGCGGCAGGGCAGGCCGAATCGATCAATGAAGGGCTGGTCAGCAGTGAGTGGAAGCAAGAGCGCGCATCGTGCAAAGGTTGTCGAGATAGTCGTTCTCATGGTATCTATAGCCAAGTGGGCAGTGCTTTCGAGCATCGCGGGCGCTTTGGGCGGGGCGGCAATCGCTGCGTTTCTGTGGCTTGTTGAATGGGGGGTGGAGCGTGCGAGCCATGTTGGCTGTTGGTGGCTGATGCTTCCCATCGCTGGCGCGGCGAGCGCAGCGCTCATCCACTACGTGTCCCCCGAATCCTACGGTCATGGTACCGAGGCCGTCATACGCGCAGTAAACGAAGATGGTGGGGAGATACCGCTCGAGGTGGCGCCCGTCAAGGCTATTGCTACGCTAATCAGCATCTCCTTTGGGGCTTCGGCCGGGAAGGAAGGACCTGCAGCGCAGATCGCCGGAGCCCTCGTATCACAACTCGCCCGCATCCTGCGGCTGGATGCAGAGGATCATCCCAGGCTCACCATGTGCGCTCTTGGGGCGGCATTCGGTGTTGCTATGGGCGCCCCAGTGGCCGGGGCCCTCTTTGCAGCCGAGGCGTTGCGAATGGGCGATGCATTTCACGCAAGGCTCCTGCCGGCTGTGATCGCATCCTCAGCGGCGGTGGTCACCGCTCGATGGCTCGGGTGGTGGCATCCTTTGCGCGCGGCCGTGATCGTGCCCGAGCTTGGCGCGGTCGCCGTTTTGCAGGTCGCGGCGTGCGCTGTGTGTACTGGCCTGATAGCATGGCTCTACATTGAATCGGAGGAGGGCGCGGCGCGCCTGTTTTCCAGGTTGCGCGTGCCGCCTCCGATCAGAACGTTTGTCGGAGGGGTGGTTCTTGTTCTCCTGGCCCTGATCTTCTCCCGTGACTACCTTGGCCTTGGAGAACACCTTATCGATCAGGCCCTGGCGGGAATGCCCGTCCCATATGCGGCGTTCGCGCTCAAGATACTGTTCGTGGCGGTTACCCTCGGATCAGGTTTCAGCGGAGGCGCGATGACTCCGGTCTTCGTTATCGGCGCGGTTGCAGGAAGCAGCCTCGGGCGCGTATTCGGCCTTGATCCGGGGTTTGCGGCGGCGGTTGGGATAGCCGGGCTGTTGGGCGCCGCAGCAAATGCGCCATTGGCCGCGGTGTCGCTTGGCTTGGAAGCGTTTGGGTCTGCGTTCGGGATATACGGGCTTTTGGCCGCTACCTTGGCATACACTGTATCCGGCCACCGGAGCATCAATGCCACGCAGCAGCTGGGAAGCCCCAAGTCAAGGGCATTTCAGGTAGACGCCGGGCATACTTGCGAAGAGAGTGGACACGTGCGGATCGACCCCCGGATTGCACTGCGGTTCCCTTGGATCAGGTGACATCGCCTGCGGCGGCCTTGGCCAGCGCAGCCGACAGATAACCCGCAAATGTCGCGAAGGCGCAGCCTGTGGCGGCTTTGCCAGTGGTTTCGTATACGCTTTCGCATGCCAGCTCCCCATCGAGGGGAGCTTTGGCTATCAGCTTCAGGGCTTCGCGGTCTGCGATGCCGGACATCACCATGTTGCAGGCGTGCATGGGCCACGGCCGCGCCGCGTGCGCGCATCCGACTCCGGGATACTCGCCGTTGTCTATCAGGTATGGGTTGTGCTTGGATATCATGAACTTGACGGTATTGGCGAACCTGGGATCATCGCGCTCCGTGAATCCGTAATACGGAAGAAGCATGAGACTGCCGGGAGGATCGTCGTACAGCTCGAATCCGCCTTCCAGATCGGCAGACCAGGCGAACATCGGTCCAAACGGGCCCTCTACCACCAGACGCTCGTACACGGCTGCGCGAATCTCCCGGGCCGCATCGGCATGCTCCGAAGCGATGCTTTCATCTCCAACCGCCTGAGCGATCTGGGCCAAATACGCAAATGCTCGCCAGAGCAACGCATTGTCGTAGGTGAGGTAGGGGTATTTCACAGGGTCATCGCTTGGATCGAGGAAGGTGCGGTACAGGGCGACCTCCGGATGGCGCAGCTCGCCCAGGGATTGCTGAAACCGAGCGAGCCCGGCGACTACTGCCGGCTCCCGGACTATGGATGTGTCGCGGGTGCGCTCTATATAGCTTCCCAGCGCGATGGGGTAGGCGGCATGTTCATCCAGCTCGAATCCGGGGTACAGTAGCACGCCGTCAATGTAGTGGGCGTGGATCCCCATGTTACGGGCGTGCCGCGTGAATCCTGCCAGCACTACTTGGCGAGCGAATAGAGGGTCGGATGCGAGCATGGCCGGGAAGGCCCAGAGGAACGTGTCGCGGGGCCAGAATGCGGCTGACACGTAATACCTTGGGCTGCGCGATGTCAGCATCACCAGATCTTCTGTGTCGATCGCTCTGCCGTGGGCGAAGAAACGGCAGAAGTGCAGGTTGTAATCGGCCCTAGACAGCATGTCCGGCGCCGCGCTAGCGGCTTGGCGCAAAACGCGATTCCTGTAGGATACCCGGTCCAGCCAGCCCAGTGTATGCGAGAGCGCCGCTTCATATCCCACGCGCCTTAGGTGCACCGTGGTAGTGGCGGCCCCATCGGGATCGGCGTTCACGGCAAGCCAGAAATCAACCGCGCGTTTCTGCCCGGGGCGGAGCGCGGCACGGGTCCACACGCCAAACGCGATCGGCTCCGAGCCGTCTCCCGGCGCCTGCACTGATTGGAGCGATTGAGCATCGCGCTCGCCGCCAAGCGCCCATTGGATGGGCGTATCGCACGATACTGCCAAGGCCGCTACGCTCGATGCCGCTCTGGCCTCGAGCACTATCGACTTGGTCCAGGCCGAGTAGTAGGCATGATTCATTACGTGCATGCCGCGTCTGGTGAAAATCGTGTTGAGGGTAGCGCCCCAGCATCCGGCCAGCCCTATCTCGAATTCGGCGCTCGTGTCCATGTTCGGCTCGTTTGCGGCCAGAACCAGGTCCGACAGCTCGAACCTTACGACAAATCCGCGCTCGCCCACGGGGGCGCAGATGATCAAGGTGAGCGTACACTCGTGGCCCGCGCCTCCCCGCACTCGCGTCCGCGCGCACGGGATCCAGTCCGCCTTGCGTTCCCATGACAGGAAGGGGCCGAGGTCGATGATTGCCCCTGAGTCATCGGCGATGTAGGGGACGAGGAAAGGAAGCCGCTGGGGATCCCGGCGCCCGTGCTTTTCGCACTGCGGAGACTTATTGGGTCCAACCCACTCCACAAGGCCTTTTGAGCCCATGTGTATGACGTTCAGACTGGATATGGCGGCATTGGTCGGCGAGATGTCGGGGAGCGAGACCCACTCATTGCCCGTGACAATGGGAGATGTGATGTCTCCAACCTCATCGGGGACGGTGAGGATTCGTTCGCCTGCAGGCTGCATTGGGTTAACAGCCCTCCTCTTTGAGATCCCAGCCCGCGCTGACCGGGCCCATGGGAACGAATATGCGTTTGAAGGCTTCGGCCATATGATGTCCACTTGCGCGTCCGGCGCGCTCCGCTTCCTGCCGCAGCGACCGGGCGGTATCATCCCATATGGTCTCCCACTGACTGTGATGCTCGGCCAGCGCCGAGAGCTTGACGTCGAATGTGCTCGTGATGTCCACGTAGTAGTCAGGCTCATCTGTGTTGAAGAGCAGAATCTCCCGGATCGTGCAGACCCCGAGCCCCTCGCTGAGCTGATCTGGGTAGTAAAGTGGCAGCCTAGCTGCGAGTCTTGCGTCCAGCGCGGCGAAGCCGATAGCGCGATGGTCCGGATGGAGCTCGTAGCGGCGCCACGGATCGAAAGTGATCAGCCGGTCCGGCTGCACCTTGCGGTACACGCGGGCCAGGTCGCATCGGAGCGATGGGTCCATGTACAGCTCGCCGTCTTCTTTTCCCAGGAAAATCAGGCCTGACAACCCCAAAACCCGCCCTGCTCTGCGCGACTCGTCGCGCCTTTGGGCGGCCAGCCGTTCCCGGGAGACCGCAACGTCATGGGAACCGCGATCACCATCGGTGGCGATGGCGAGCCACACGTTCCACCCATCGCGGACCATGGCCATCGCCGAACCGCCGCAGAAGAACTCCAAATCATCGGGGTGAGCGCATACGGCCAGTGCTACCTTGTTCAATCATGCATCCTCCTCTTCCGATGAGCAGACTGCGTCCTGCTGTCGAGCTGCCTGGGCTGACCTGTACATGACCGGCAGATACTTGCGGTAGAGCGGAAGGTTGAACCGCAGAGGATTGTCGGCCCGGAATTTGCGAAGCAGCGGAATATCGATATCGGCAACGACTACCTCCTCATTGTCGTAGCTGCTGGCTTGGGCCAACATGCCATCGCCGCCCGGCGACAGCTCAAGGGGAGCCAATATCGCGCTTCGTCCGGTGAAAGTCTGGCCTGCGAATGACCCAACCATTGAGGCACCGAGGCCGTAGACCTGCGATTCTTGGACCCTAGGCCAGATTCCCCGAAGAGCGTACCAGAGATTATACGGTTCGTTGTTGGCGGAAGGCACAATAACTACATCAGCTCCCGCAAACCGCGCAATCCGAAAGGTTTCAAAGTAGGTGGCGTCCATACAGACCGGAACGGCCGCGATCAGACCTTCGATGTTGAAGGTGGACATCGAGTCGCCGGGGGCTATCCCCCAGGAGGCTTCCACCGGCATCAGATGGGTCTTGCAGTACCTGCCGGCCAGCTCGCCCCGGGGCCCGAACACGTAACCCAAAGATCGCACTGTCGGCTCGCCGTTGACTTCGTCTGGGAGCACCATGCTGCCCGATACCAGATAGATGCCGAGTTCGCGGGCGACCGACGAAAAAGCCCCGCGATACGCTCTGTCGGCGTACGGCCCTAGGAACCTGAATACCTCCAGAACACTGCCGGCGGGCCCTGCAGCCTCATCGAGGGACCCGGCGCGAGCCAAGGTTTTCTCTATGCCCGGGATCATGCCGAGAAGAGGCAGGCCGCTGTACTCCGGGAACGCCACGATGCGGGCGCCGGCGGCAGCGGCTTTCGCGGCCAGCCTGTATATGAGGTCCACGTAAGCGCGGCCTGAGCGCGACAGTGTCGCCTTCATCTGTATTACGGCGCACGTCAGGCGCGCCGGAGCGGAGCCGTCCGGGCTCAGCCGGGCGTGCATGTCGCGGTGTTTGAACCTCTCGTCGGACTGCGCGAGCCAGGCAGCGCGGCGGGAGATACGCCCAGGATCAGAAGAGCGGGCCAGCATGAAGCGGACCAATCTTTCCACCTTCTTGCGCTACCTCCTTTCCGAGCTTTCCAGCCTGACGCGCGCGGACTGTCCTACCAGATACGCATCGTCTAACTGCGTCTCATAGATACCTATGTTGAAATAGTCGAATATCGGGAATGCGCGCCTTGCAACGCGAAGCTCTGCCGGATCCAGCAAAGCTACCAGCTCTTCCGAGGTTGATGCGGACGTGGTTTCCGTAAGCACGCCGCGTCCATCGGGAGTGGTTTCGACAGGAGCGAATACGCGCGAGCGCGATTGGTAAGCTACGCCCAGCCACGATCCTCCCAGCGATGCCTCGACACCGAACACCTGGTTTTGCTGGATGATCTGCCACAGTCCGCTGCTCTGGCGCCACACAGTGTAGGGCGCCGGCACGGCTGTGGGAGCCAGGATCGTATCAACGCCCAGAAGCGCCAGGATTCGGCCGACCTCTGGGTACCATGCGTCAGTTCCAACGGCAATGCCGATTTTGTGACCATCTATGTCGATTGTGGCAAGGTCAGTGCCTACTACCATGCCCACCTGGCTCTCGGCTTCCGATAGGTGAGTTTGAAGTTGGGATGCTATCAGGTCGCCCCTGGGCGAGAAGACCGGTGCGCGGTGCTGAAACCCTCCGCCTGAGGGCTCGATGAATGAGCCGGCAGCGAGGCAGACTCTGTTCGAAAGCGCAGCGGCGGCGAAGAAGTCGTTCCACTTCGAGAACACCTCCGGTCCTGCCATCCTTGCGAGCTCAAACGGGTTGCACGGTGAACGCCCATCCGACTCGAGCTGGAGCGCGGGCCCGATCATGACGGAATATGCCGGCAACACTATCAGGCCAACGCCTGTCCGCGCAAGCGACATCATCCGCGCTGTCAGCGAGACTTGGAAATCATGTGCCGAGTTGAACTGGGACGGGTCTATCTGAAGAAGACCACATGCAAGACGCGACATGTGGGTCACCCCCTTGGGGAGATTATACACTTTCTCCTCCGTTCCTGCAGTCCAAGCAGCAAGGAGGCGGACATCGCGCGCGGGAAAGTCGCAAGGGAAGTTGCACTGGGGCGTGTAACAGGTCTATAATTGGTGTAATTCTTCCCCGGATTTATTACTATCGAGGTGAGTTTCGTGCTTCGCACACACACTTGTGGGGAACTGAGAGCCTGCCATGTGGGCCGTACGGTTTCCTTATGCGGCTGGGCCCATTCAGTGCGCGACCATGGCGGTCTGGTCTTCATCACTCTACGCGATCGCTACGGCTTTACCCAAGTAGTGGTGGAGCCGGGCGCCTCGGAAGCGGCCGCTGAACGCGCGCGCGGCATCCATCGTGAAAGCGTGCTCAGGATCGTTGGCACTGTATCTGAGAGACCTGCTGGGACTGGAAACAGCGCCATTGCTACAGGCGACATCGAAGTGGTAGCTAGCGATGTCCAGGTTTTAGGCGATGCGGCGCCCATCCTGCCTGTAGAGGTGTCCGACGACAAGCTGGCTAATGAGGAAGTCAGGCTGAGATACAGATACATCGATCTCAGGCGTCATTCTCTCCAGGAGAACATGCATGCGCGTCACCGAGCCGCGCTGGCTGTACGGAACTGGCTGGCGGAGCAGGACTTCATTGAGATCCAAACACCCCTTTTCGTCCGCAGCACGCCGGAGGGGGCGCGCGACTTCGTGGTGCCAAGCAGGAACTTCCCCGGCATGTTCTACGCGCTTCCCCAAAGCCCGCAGTTGTACAAGCAGCTCTTGATGATCGCGGGTTTTGACCGCTATTTCCAGTTGGCCCCGTGTTTTCGCGATGAGGACCAGCGGGCCGACAGGCAGCTGGTTCATACCCAGATCGACCTGGAGATGAGTTTCTGCGACGAGGAGGACGTGTTCACGGTGATCGAGGGCATCA
>CAYYHF010000121.1:0-7775 GCA_964471415.1 uncultured Clostridia bacterium
CTTCAATGCAACAGTCTTTCCGCCGGTGTTGGGCCCGGTGATGACCAGCGTAGTGAAATCGCGCCCCAGATACGGATGGATCGGCACCACATCTCCCCGAAGCAGCGGGTGTCGCGCTCCTATCAGGCTGGTGTATCCTTGCCCATTCAGTTTTGGCCTGGTTGCGCCCATCTGCTGCGAGAGCTTGCCCCGGGCCATGATGAAGTCAATCCTGCCCAAAGCGGCTAGGGTAACGCCGAGCCTGTCGCCTACAGCGCCCACACGCGCCGAAAGCTCAAGGAGTATCCGCTCTACCTCGGCCTCTTCCTGAGCCGCCGCCGCGCGTATCTCGTTGTTCAGTTCCACAACCGCCATAGGCTCTACAAACAGCGTAGCGCCGGAACCCGACTGGTCATGGACGATGCCCCGCGCGCTAGATCTCATTTCAGCGCGCACAGGCACCACGAACCGCCCATTCCTGATGCTCACCAGCTGGTCCTGGAGGATCTTGCCCCACTCTGAGGAGCGAATGATGGAATCCAGTGTATCGCGAACGCGGTTGTTGAGCGCGCGGATCCTGGATCGAAGGCTTCGCAGCGCAGGGCTGGCCGAATCCAGCACCTCGCCGGATTCGGAAATGGCGCTCTCTATAGCCTGTTCCAATCCTTCCGGGACATCGATGCCGCGAGCGGCATCGCACAGGATCGGGTAGCTCTCGCCCAGGCCCACCAGGTATTTTCTCAGTCGCCGGCTTGCCGACAGAGTTGAGTGCACATCTAGCAGTTCATCGCAGGTAAGCATGGCTCCCATAGACGCCCTGCGCACAGCCGCGCGGATATCGCGTATGCCCCCCAGCGGAATCTGCTTCCCAGCGTCCAGGAGAGCCCTAGCTTCGCTCGTCTCGTTCTGCATCTCCTCCACCAGCGCCAGCCGCGCGCAGGGGGAAAGCGCCTCAGCTCTCTCTGTGCCCAGCTGGCAGCTGACGCAACTTGCCAGCATGTCTCGGACCTTATGGTACTCCAACACCCGCAGAGAACGCTCGTCCACCTCTACCCTTCCACCCTTCAAAGGGACATGTCGCCCCAAACGTCATTCGCTGCCTCCACATACCTCCGGCACACCTCGGTCACACGATGCGCGGGTTCGCCCGCAAGAGCCAACCAGACCCGGCCGATGCCCGTATTGCCGAAGTCAGGCAGACTTTCGATAAGGTCACGGTCTTCGCAGCCAAAGACATGCATCCGGCATGACCTATCGCATCGCACCGGATAGGCTGACCCGTCATCGCTGCGCAATGAAAACTCGCCGCGCATGCACGGCGCCGAACACGCGGTCCGCTCCGACCTGCCTCCCAGCATGTCGCCGACCACACAATGTTCACTGACTCCCAATTCCACGCGGCCGAATGCCATTACTCCGGCAATGCCCCCATCCACATGCAAAAGAAGCGCACGCGCCTGCTCCAATCCGATCCAGGGCGGAATGATGAACCCTCCCGCTCCCATAGCCGACAACACCGGCCACGCAGACGGGTCGGCAACAGGTATGGCCCAGTCCAGCACCACGGAGCCCGGCGCCAGCTGCGCCGCAAGCCCCAGAAGGCCCAGATTGGCAACGACAAACCCATCGACGCCTACATCAGATGCCCGTCTCAGCTCCTCACGCGCGGCGCTCATCTCCGAGTCGTGTACAATCCGAGCGGTTGCGTAGTAAAGCTCGGCGCCGAGTGCGTGCGCGACCCGAGCGGCATCTTCGATGTCGGCAATCCCGGCCCTCTTGGCAGGCACAAACGGTTCGCCCCCGATACAGACCAACCGCGCTCCCGCCTCCGCCGCGGCGATCGCGCCCCGCAAGTCGCTCACCCTTGCCGAAATCCGAGGCCGCCCCGTCCACGCCTGAAGCACCGGTCTCTCCAATCTGGGACCGTTGCCTACTGAGCGCGGCAGACGCGGCGCAACTCTCTGCTCCCAGAGCGCCCTCACCGCCCTGCGTCGCGTATCGTTGATGTCACTGATCGGCACAATGGCCGCATCGTCCAGCTCGCAGCGGAGCTCATCTAGGATGAACGGGGTATCGCCCAGTCGCGACAGCTGGCGGTGGAGGAACTCATATCCCAGAGGCGCCGTTCGCGCCTCCTCTGCCGGCGCCGATCCTGCTGCGCAGGCAGTGCGCCCAGAATCGTCCGATACCTCCAGCCTAAACACGGCGCCCACCTCGGCCGATGCCCGCATGTGCACCGGCACCCGCGCCGGCCCGGCGTCAATCACTGCCCTGGCCTCTGCCATCGCCTGCTTCGCCCTGCTCACGGCCTCTCCCCGACCCGCGAATCCCCTAAAGCAACGCGACCTGCCGGGACCGGCCAGGCTCGCCCCGCGGCCTCGTTCGTAGTAGCCTGTGGAGAGCTCGGTACAGAACACGTGCGCAAGCAGAGCCATGTCAGATGTGCAGACAGCCAACTGCCCAGGCCCGCGCGCCAGCCTACTCAGCGCAGCACTGTACACGGAAGTCACAATGGCCACGCGCTCCGGCCCTTGACACGACGCGTCCACCGCCAAGAAGCGGACACCGCATCCGGCCAATTCACGCAGCACGGGTAGAGCGCCCAACATCTTGAAGCTGAGTGGGCAGTCTCCCGATGGTCGATGTCCCGGCCCGGGCGGACGCCCACTGCTCGAGCCGAGCTCGCTCAGGGTGTAGCGGCGCCTGCACCATCTATCGCAGCGGCCCGGGTCGGCCCGTCCGGGCGCAAGATCCGGGGAAATGCATTGCCCAGCATAGAACGCGCACAGCTCACGATGGGCGAACGCTATAACCTCCAGAGAAACGCGCCCGGCCAGCTCCGCAATCTCCCCCAAGGTCAGCTCGGGCGGGAGTATGATACCGCGCACGCCTGCCTGCCCCAGAGCGGCCGCGCTCTCGGCGTTATCAGGCGCAAGGCCCGGGCCGGCCCAAAGCGGCCAGTCGGGAAACGCGTCTTTGGACGCTCCAAGGGCGCCCATGCAGTTGACTATGGCCCCGTCCGCGCCCGAGCTGTATAGGGCGGCAGCTTCCGGGCCGGCAGCGCCATACGGCGAATCAGGGTTCGCAAGACTATTCAGAATCCCGTAGACCCCGACTCCGTACGCGCGGCAATATCGCACTGCATCGCGAATCGTATCGCGGCTCGACCCAGAATCGAAGCCAGGAGTGATCGCCACTGCCTGCGCGCCTGCGCACACCGCTGCGACCACCTCTTCCGTGGTTCCCGCGAACGCCAGCAGCTCGACCCGGCCCACACCCGCCGCGCGCCTCGCCGCAAATCCCACTCCGATCGCCTCCCGAGGCTCGGCCAACACACTACACCCGATTATAGCAGAATCATCACTCAGCAGAAGGAGGCGGTCCCGCAGCCGACCCCGTCCCTGCTGCGCCCGTCTCAGTCAGGGATTTGGCGGCCGCTCGCACGGCCTCGTCCCTGGCATTCGCGCTCAACCACTGCACGTAACCGTGGTCTGTGCCCCATATCTCGCCCAGCGACCGCCCTGAGTATTTGCCGAATTTGATAACGAAGTCCTCGGGACGGCCTTCTTCCAGAGTTCCTTGGTCCAGCTCATCAACGGATTGCGCATCGCCCAGTTCTTCCAGAGCTACCATGTCGATTCCAACGGCGTCCCGCATCGCCCTGGCCTTGGCGCGCGTTGCCGCCATCCTCAGAAGGTGCGGCTGAATCGACCGGGCAACGCTCTCAGGAGAAGCGTCCCCCAGCTCGCGAAAGATCCCATCCGAGGTTTCGATCTCCGCCTCGACCACTGCGTACATGGAGTTCTCTTTGGACGGCAGCTGAACAATGCTGGTGCTGATTCGCTTGAGACCGCGCTCCCTGGCCAGCTGGAGTACGCCTCCATACAGGATGTAGTCGCGCCCCTGGAGGTTTCGCACAAACCGTTCACGAAACTCGCGCGTAAGCTCCATTGCGTCCACCCCCTTGTCTACTCGGTTGCTCACGTCACCGTTCCAACTCATCCCGGGAAACCTCGTCTTTCATCGTAACATAGAGCTCGCCGGCTGTGTCGAGGCTCGCCAAAAAGACGTCCTCCAGGTTGTGTACATCCTTCTCCAAAAGCCTGTCGACGACATCCTTCACAGTGAGATCGAGCATCTTAAGATACCTGTAGAGGATCTTGCCGTCTGCAACCAACGGAAAGACCGGGCCTTCATACTCAGTCGCCAGCGACAGATCATGAGGCGTCACCGGCCGTTGCTGCGATTTCAGCATTATACTCAGGTCTCCCGATGGCTCCAACACGGCAAACTCCACGTCCGCGATGTTGAAGACGTTCTTGTCGCGGAGTTGGCTCAGTAGGTCATTGATATTGTACCGGAGTTTTCTCATGTTGCTTCCCATGACCTTCCCGTCCTCGATGATGACGGTGGGTTCACCGATGACCACTCTGCGCACTCCGGGGTACTTCAGGCACAGCAGGGCCACTGCCACCTGGACTCCGGCGAGTACCACAATGGAAGCCAGTCCGTGCAGGAGAGGGATGTCGTGCTCCTGAAGAGGGATCGCGCCAAGCTCGGCTATCATGATGGCTACGACCAGATCGAAAGGCGAAAGGTTGCCTATCTCCCTCTTGCCCATGATTCGCATGGCGGCCAGGACTACGAAGTAGACAGTCACTGCCCGGACAAGAACGTGCAGCATGTCGACCTCCACTTTCGGGCGAAATCAGCGCGCGGCGCATATCGTAGTATGCCCGCGCGCAGATCGTGTAGCCTCGCCCCGCAGCGGCCTATGCGCGTTGGCTCGCGGCAAGCTTGTGCGTGCGCAGCCACTTGACGAGCCCATCGTAGCTCATTGTATTCACCACGTGGCGCCGTTCCAGCCAGGCCCGGCGCGCCGTCCACACCCCATAGGCGATGTTCTGCAGCTCCCCACGTGCGTGCGAATCGGTGTTGATCACTATCATCGCGCCGGCATCGCGCGCCATCCTCGCGTGCTCATCGCGAAGATCCAGCCGGTCAGGGTATGAGTTTATCTCCAGGGCTGTTCCTGTAGATACAGCCTCGCGGATAACGGCATCGATATCCACCTCATAGCCCGGACGCCGACCCAGTAGTCTGCCCGTGGGATGCGCCAGGATGTCCACGTGCGGATTGCGCATCGCGGCCGTGATCCTGTGGGTAATGGTGTCGCGATCCTGCCTAAAGCCGCTGTGAATCGATGCTATTACTACATCCAGGCGCTCGAGAATCTCGTCCGGGAAGTCAAGAACGCCGTCCTGCAAGATATCCACCTCGGCGCCGGCCAAAATCCGAATCCCTTCAAGCTGTGCATCGGCCCGATGCACCTGGTCGATCTGCTCGATAAGCCTCTCAGGGGACAGACCCCGCGCCACGCCCAGCGAACGGGAGTGATCGGTGACGGCGATGTAGTCGTAGCCCATGGCTCGGGCAGCTTCCGCCATCTGCACTATGGAAGCCGTGCCATCGCTCCACAAAGTGTGAGTATGCAAGTCGCCCCGTATGGACCCCTCGTCGATGATCGCAGGGAGGGCGTGAGCCAAGGCTGCCTCTATCTCGCCCTTGTCCTCGCGCAACTCGGGGGGAATGAAAGGCATGCTCAAAAGCGAGTAGATCTCCTCCTCGCTATCAATCGGCACACGCTCGCCATCTGAGTCGCGAAAGACCCCATGTTCGCTTATCTTAAGGCCGTGTCGCCCGGCGATGCCTCTGAGTTTCACGTGGTGATCCCGAGACCCGGTCACATGGTGAAGGCCTGTCCAGTATGATTCGGGCGGCAGTGCCCATAAGTCGCAACGGATATCCGACAACGTTACAGCGCTGGCCCTGGCGGGCCCCACGGATACAATCTCGCGAAACACATCCAGCGAGGCGAACCGCTCCATCAATAGCTGGGCATCCGCCGCGGCAGCCGCTACATCGATATCGCCGATGGTATCGCGTCTTCGTCGAATGCTGCCTCCCAGGCTGACTCGGTCAACACCCGGGGTATTTCGGAGTTCGTCCACTATGTGCTGCGCGATGGGCAACACCATGTACAGAGGTCTGCGTTCGCTGGTCGATTGCATAGATTGGATCGCCCTTATGATGTTTGCCTCCGTCTTTGCGCTGAAGCCCGGTACGCCCCTGACCCTCTCCGCTCGCGCCGCCGCCAACAGGCCCGCCACATCCTCAACGCCCAGGGCCTCGTGGAGTTTCCGGGCAGTCTTGGGCCCGATCCCGGGAACCTGGGTCAGCAGTATGACGGCAGCAGGCGTCTCAGAGCGCAAGCGCTCCAGGTATTCCATCTTTCCTGTAGAGGCCATCTCATGTATCTTGGCTCGAAGCGCATCGCCCACCCCGGGAATGACCGCCTCATCCTGCTCCAGCACGTCCGCCGCCGGCCTTTCCAGCGCCAGGACGGCTTCTGCAGCCCGTCTGTAAGCTCTGATCTTGAACGGATTGTCGCCGGCCAGTTCCAAAAGGTGGGCTATCTCGCTAAATGACTCCGCGATTTGTCGGTTCACCGGTTCCATCTTTCGATCCCCCAAGCCCCGGTATGACAAGACCGTCCGGGATGAGTCTATCCAGATGGTGCCAGACAGAAGGAGCGAACCTCGACAGCCTCGTAGCTAGCTCAGAGCGGTTCACAGCTTGGTTCACGGGCGCGAGGTTGAGCGATGCGGCCAGCGAGAGAACTATGCTGATGAGCAGGCACCCTCTGGCCACCCTGACCGCAGCTCCGCAAAATCCGTTGATCAGCGATACACCGGGCGCCTTGGCCAGCTCCGATAGAGCGTGACCAATCAGGTCGACAATGATGAGCGCGATGATCAGCACGGCCAGAAAACCCACCAAGCCGGACGCGGTCGGGCTGAGTTTCGCAAACCACTTCTCCAGAAGCGCCGCGGCGGGTTTCCAGTACCTAGTTGCAGCGAGGATCGCTATTATTATGCCCGCGAAGTCGATAACCTGGCGAACCAGCCCTCGGCGGAAACCCACGATGAAGTCTGCCGCTAAAATCAGCAAGAGCAGCGCGCTCAGCCAATCCAATGATGATACGCTCATTGGAATCCCTCCCGGAAAATCACACCTGTTCAAGCATTCTGAGAAGGTCGGCACAGCGCCGATGGCATGATGAAAGCTCACCGGCGAGGTTGAGCGCCGAGAGCACGGCAGCCTGGCGCAACGAGAGTTTCGGGTTGCCTTCGGATATCTTTCGCATGCGCGAGTCGAGATCCTCTGCGAGATCCCGGATGTGGTCGGCGGGAACGTCCCCGCGGATAACATATTCCTCGCCCATTATGATAGCGCTAACCTTTGAGGCGTCCTTCATGAAATCTGCGCCCCCTTTTCAGTAGCCCGCGGGACCCAGCCCGCCGCCGTCTATGAATGTTTGCCAAACTTCGGCGTAATCCTGCTAAGCGCTAGCGAAGGACTGCGCCGCATTCCTCGGCGATAGCCGCCCGAACCGCATCGTGCACCTCATTTACCTCGGCATCGGTCAGCGTCCGGTCGACAGCCCGATACGTGATCGAGAAGGCCAAGCTCTTTCGGCCGTCCCCGACTTGCGGTCCCTCATACACATCGAACAGCCGCACAGACTCGCAAAGCGCGCCTCCCGCCCTGCGAATAGTATCGGCAACATCGGCCGCCGCGGCTTCGCGCCCCAAAACCATGGCCACATCACGTTCGACTGCCGGATACTTGGGCAGCCGCTCATACTCACGCAGACCCTTTGCAGCCGCCATGACAAGCGCCATGTCCATCTCGAACAGGAAGGAGGCTTCAGGCACTTGATAGCTTGCAGCCAC
>CAYYHF010000122.1:0-1657 GCA_964471415.1 uncultured Clostridia bacterium
ATGGTACTTGGCGGGAGACCGCCCGGGAGAGTAGGTCGCCGCCGGATTTTTGATTTCCCGAAGGCGTAGCCCACCAAAGAGGGAGTTGACCGGCGACTGTGTGGCTTCTGGACTCCTACAGCGGGACCTGCGGGTGGCTCGCAGGCAGGCCATATCTACGAGGCTCTCCCGGCGTTGCCGGCGGTCCCTGAGGAAGCCGCCGATCGCTCCGACCCGACGACCCCAAAGGCATGGAAAGCGCGGGATGCCCAGGCGAGGCTGACCGTGGTCAGGGCGGTGATGTCGCGAGTCGGCATAGGGGTGGCAGTGATTGGCGCGGCGGCTGTTATACTGCTCAACCGCTACGTCTACCGCGGCTTCGGGATGAATGTGGAGATTTTCAGGCGAGGCTCGACCGAGTTCAGTCTGGTTGCACTGACCTTTGATGATGGACCCAATCCTGAATACACACCGCTCGTTTTGGACGTGCTCCGCGATGAAGGGATCCGTGCAACGTTTTTCCTTGTCGGTCGGGAAGTAGAGCGGTATCCTGAGATTGCTAGACGAATTGTCGAAGAAGGCCATGAGATCGGTTCTCATACTTACTCACACAGGAACATGATGGGTCTGCCGGCTCACACTATGATTCAGGAAATCGTCCGCGCGGAAGGAGCCATTAGGGAGGCGTGCCAAGAGACGCCCAGGCTGTTTAGGCCTCCTCGAGGTCTGTACGATGAGCGACTCATGGAGGAACTGCAATCTCGCGGATATGCTGTGGCCCTGTGGTCCATAAGCTCCATGGACTGGGCCGAGATGCCGGAGCGCAGCATGGTCAGGCGCCTTACGAAGGTTGTGAGAAACGGGGACGTCCTTCTGTTTCACGATAGCGGCGGCATCGTTGCCAGCCGGGGTGGATCGAGGGTGAACACGGTCCAGTCCCTTCCCAAGATCATTCGAAACCTCCGGGGCCGCGGGTTTGGGTTTGCCACTGTGTCGCAGCTGATGTTGCTTTCCGGGCTCGCCGGCGATGGGCAGTGACTTTCCAGGGGGCGATGCGGGTGGGAGTGCGTTTGGTGCTGGATTCGGACGTCGACGATGTGGCGAGGATCTTCATCCGGGCTTTCCCGGAATCGGTGGCTCACTACTACGGATCGGGCTCGCCGCCGGTTGCGGGGTTTCACGACATCTTCGCTTTCCTTGCGCGGGCCGAGCATCGCAACTTCCTGGTGTACGAAGAGGGCGGCGCGGTAGTTGGCTATGTCGTTGTTCCAAGGACTATGGGCAGAGTGTGGGCCAAGGCTGTTCTGGGGGGCTATGTCTTCCTCTGGGTGGGCAAGTGGCTCGCTGGAAGGTACGGCATCTCTCTTCGCCGCGCCGCGACGATACTGGCAAACAAGGCGCTCTTTGCCGGATACGGCGGTGAGCAGTTGCTGCGCGGCTATGCCCAGGTTCTGTCGGTGGCGGTGGATCCACGTGCGCGAGGACGCGGAATCGGTAGGCAGCTGGTCCAGGCCGGATTGGAGCTTCTGCGCAGCCAGGGAGCATCCACCGTGAAGCTGGAGGTGAGGCCGGGCAATGAGCCTGCTAGGCGCATGTACTTGCGCCTCGGCTTTCGGGAGACGGGAAGATCTCGCGACAGTCAGGGCGAGTGGATCGTAATGGCGGCTCATCTGTAGCC
>CAYYHF010000122.1:1757-7736 GCA_964471415.1 uncultured Clostridia bacterium
GCCTATCCCCGGAGATGCATCAGCCTTGCGAGCAGAGGCGTTCTTAGGTCAATCGCGCCGTGCTCGCATACCTCCTGGCAGCAGTAGCAGCGTACGCACTTGTTGTAGTCTATGAGCGCCTGACGGCCGCGCATTTCTATGGCCTTCGCTGGGCACGCACTGGCGCATATTGTGCAGCCTCGGCACGCTTGGCTATTGATAGCCGGCCTTGTGGTGAACAGGTTCCGCATGGCCGCGCCGGTCCGGCCCGACATAACTCTCTGACGCATGGAAGGACGCACGGCGCGCGGAGCCCGGAAGCCGGACGTCACGAGCGTCTGGATGGGCGGCCCAGCCAGCTCAATCTCGTGCAGCGATGCGGCGCCCAAGCCCATCTGCGCCGCGATTCTGATAGGCGGCGAGGTGAGAGGGTCGATGTTCACTATTCGGCAGGCAACCGTGTCCACAGCCACCCCATCGGCGCCTGCGAGCATCAAGCCGAGCGGCGCCGGATCGCCGTTGCGCGGCCCGTTGCCGTCCATCCCGATTACGCCATCGAGTATGGACAGGGTCGGCCGGGCCACAGCGTATATCTCCGCAAGTAGACGGGAGAAGACCTCACGATCCTGGAATCGCAGATGGTACTGGGCCTTCTGAGTGCCGCAGATCACGCCGAACATATTCTTCACACATCCGGTATAGACCACAAGGCCGTGCGACTTCAGCTTGGGGAGGCTTATCACCACGTCCGCTTCGACCACGGGCGTGGCTATGGGTAGCGATGGCACTAGACGCCCCGGCGCCAGGCGCACGTCGGTCCAGGCCTCAAAGGCGATAGCAGGCACTTCAAGCTCCTCCATCACTTCCAGCAATCCCGACTTCTTAGCAGCCACGTGCAAGCTCTCGTAGCCCGGGCTTTCGCCCACCACAGGCTCACCGCCCGAGGCGCGTACCTCCCCGATCACTGCCCTGAGCACCTCCGGATGAGTGGTCGCGCCCCGCTCAGGCGGCGTGCCGTGGATCAGGTTGGGCTTTATCAGCACCCTCTGGCCCGGCGACACGAAGGCGCTCATCCCTCCTAGAGGCGCCAGCAATGCATGTACCGATCGGCGCACACGTTCGGAATCATAGTCGGAACACCTTACAACGGAGACCAGCGATTTGCTCACAGACATTCATCCCCCCACTAAACGCTTATACACTCAGATATGGCCGGTGTCAACCAGAAGGCTTCTTCACGGTTGAATCCTGGCTGCAGACCCAGGCCGGAGTGGGCGAGACTTTGACGGATCCCCGCCTGAGCTGTCAGGCAAGCTTGCTATTGATTATAAAGAATGGGTATAATAAAATGATACACGATCCAAGACACATCGTAGATTGTGTCGCGATGGGCGGTGGCAGTAAATGGAGCTAGACAGGGATTCCCGTACTCCTCTCTACCAACAGATTTACGAGATATGGCGTCAGCGTATTGAGGACGGGGTAGTGCGTCCGGGGGACAGGATTCCGACTGAACGTGAGCTATGCGAGGTTTACGAGGTCAGCCAGATCACGGTCAGGCAGGCGATACAGATGCTGGTGACTGAAGGTCTTCTGGTGCGCAGGCCGCGAACGGGTACGCGGGTGGCGCACCGCAAGTTCAGTCAGGACCTGATCAGGCTGACCAGTTTCTCTGAAGATATGAAATCGCGCGGCCTTAATCCGGGCGGAGTGGTGATTCGAGTATGTGAGGAAACGGCCGAGGTACGGGTGGCCGAGAAGCTCAAGTTGCCCAGAGAGGCAATGGTGTTCAGGCTTGAGCGTTTGCGCTTGGCCGAGGACGAGCCGATGGCGATCGAAACTTGTCACATGCCTGCGGCTATCTGTCCTGGGCTTGCCCAGCGGGATCTCGAAGGCGTGTCATTGTATGACCTGCTGCGATCCGAATTCAGAATAGACATGCAGAGGGCAGAGCAGAGTCTTGAGGCCTCCCTGGCAAACAGCGCAGAAGCCAGATTCCTCGGCATCAAACGTGGAGCGCCCGTGCTGCGCACTGAGCGCCTCACCTACGATTCGGGCGGTAGTCCCGTTGAGTTCGCGGTGTCTACATATCGCGGCGACCGTTACAAGCTCAACGTGCAAATGAGACGGGTATAGCGCCCGGCTAGCGGGAGGGGTACTGTGCTATCAGTGGGAAATGCTCGAATCCGTATCGACATCGACGATGTGAGTGGAGCTGTAGTCCAGATTCGCGATCTCGCATCGGGCGATAACCTTATCAAACATGCCTGCGCCATGGGCGGTGCGCCGCTAGCGATCGTGTGCAGGGACGGCCGGGGCAGGCGCGCTCGCTATGTTGCCGGGCCAGTAGCGCGGGCGCGCGCTGGGGCCAACGGCGGGCTTTACGTGCGCCACGACTACATGGTCAGGGCCGACTGCGCATCGGCGGGCGATAAGGCCGGCGGCGCGGTCGGCAGCGCGGCCCGCGCCGACATCTCCTGCAGTTGGCGCGTGGATGTGCCTGCTGCCTCAGACGGAGCCAGTGTTTGGAGGATCAGTATCGAGAACAACACAGATGACCTATCTGTGGTCGAGGCGCTCTTTCCCATGGTGCGCGGCATCCAGCTAGGGCCGGACCCCAGCCGGGAAGTGCTGGTCTTCCCGCACCACGCCGGAGAGAAAATCGTCAATCCCGCCGCCACAATGGCTTCCGACCGCTATATGGGATTCTGGCGCGCCGGCACAGTGCGCGGCGCCAACGGCGTGTTCCACAGGGAGATCAACTACTGCGGTCTGGCGTCCATGGCATGGATGGACCTTTACACATCACCTTCCCCGGGCAAAGCCTTCGGCCTGTACATCGCATCGCACGACCCTTCGTTCGTGCTTACCGGGGTCCGCAGCGAGACCGGAGGGCCCGATGCGCCCTGGTGCGGGTTGGGCTTCCGCAAGTACGTGCCCGTTGGGCCCGGCGAGCGCTGGGAATCCGCGCCGTTCGTTGTCGAGGTTCATGACGGCGACTGGCACTTCGGGGCGCATCGCTACCGAGAGTGGATTCGAGGCCACATCGATCTGCCCATCGTGCCCGAGGACCTGGCGATGGAGTCGTGCGTGTGCCCGCGCTACGATTTCAAGAACGGGCAGATGGTGCACCACAGGTATTGCGAGATACCCCAGATGTACGAGCAGGCTCGGGCGGAAGGCATAAGCCACTTCTTCATATCCGCCTGGAACCGCCAGGGTTTCGATACTGATTACCCCGAGTTCGTACCCGACATGGAGCTGGGCAGCGCATGGGAGTTAGCTCAAGGGTGCAGCTACGTGCGAAGCCGCGGCGGGTTCTCGACATTCTACATCAACGTTCGCCTATTTGACCTTGAGTCCGATTTTTTCCCCACCTTGGGCAGAGCATGGTCTATCAAGAACCACGATGGCAGCATGTTCCGTGAAACGTATGGACCGCGGTCCTTCGCTGTGATCTGTCCTGATTGCGGCCAGTGGCGCCAATGGGTAACCGACACCGCCGGATGGATGGTGAAGGCCTTCGGCGCCAGGGGGATCTACCTAGACCAGCTGGGATCGGCGGAGCCTTTCCCGTGCTACGATACGGGGCATGGCCATGTACACCACGGCCTGTACAATCAGGGTTACCTCAAGCTGATCCGGGAAGTGCATGGTCGCCTACTTGAGCTGGATCCATCTTCCTTCCTCATGATCGAGAACTGCGGCGATGTATACAGCCAGTATGTCTACGCCAACCTGACGTGGAACGGGGCATTCTATGACGAGTTCTTCAACATCTACAAGTACACTTTCCCCGAATTCATCCAGGTCAACATGGTCAACCCGCGCCGGATAGCCGACAAAGCCGAAAGGTCTGCCTGGTTCCACAAAGACACGGCCCGCGCCTTCGTGCTGGGTTCAGTGTTCTGGGCCGAACTGGGCGATAGGTTCGGCGACGACGATGGCGATCTGTTGGACTACTTCCGGGCCGCCCTGCGCCTGCGCAAGCAGGCCGCGCCCTACATCGCCCGCGGTATCTATCAAGATGATCTTGGCCTCGAGTTTGAGGGAGGAGGAGATGACGATTGCTCGCCCGCCGCGCGGCCCGCGGTCGCTGCGAGCCGGTGGTTGCTTCCTGATAGCGGCGTGCTGACGATGATCTCCAATCCGCAGGAGTTGTCAGGTCTTTCGATCCGAATAGACGGTCCCGAGGATGGCGCCTGGGCCGACTGCGCCAACGTAGGCGTAACCTGCGGCACGCTGTGCGGGGAGCAGACGGAGTCTGTTGTTGCTGCCGATGGGAACGGTCGCGTTGCACTCGAGATACCCGCTTCTAGGCTATCCTTCTTCGCAATATGCCCGAGAGGAGGGGAAACCGATGTTTGAGGGCACAAGGGCGGACTACCACGTCCACTCCACCTGGTCGGACGGAGAGGCCAATCCCGAGGAGATTCCTGAACTGGCAAGACGGTCCGGCCTTGCCGCGGTGGCCATCACCGACCATTACGACCCGCATGCCCCGGATTATCGGCCTGTCCCAGGCAGGTTCCTGGATCTGCCGCGCCTGGCCGCTATGATGGAGTGGCGCGACCGAGTGCGCACGTCACAGACGGGGCAGGGGGTGCGGGTGTGGGTGGGGATCGAGCGCGGTCCGCTGCCGGTTCCCCTGGGGGCCGTGATGCCCGATCTGATCATCGCGAGCGTGCACTATCTGACGGCATCGCTGCCGGTGGTGCGCGGGCGCATCTTCGACGAGGCATACTGGCACGCCTACATGCAGGACGTGCTCCGAGTCGTATCCGGTCCGCAGATAGATGTGGTGGGGCATATGGCGGGATATCTGCCTATGCGTTCCATGCTGTCGCCCGGATCGACCTTCGAGGAGCGGCGAGAGATCGAACGAGAGATCGCGCGGAGGTTCTTCGTCCGCGATTGGTATGAGCAGGTATTCCGAGCCGCGGCCGCCCGGGGTGCGGCGTGCGAGCTTCACTGTCCGACCAAGAGCCCCAGCCCGGATATGGTGAGGCTGGGGCTCGACATGGGGGTCAAGTTCTCGACTGGAAGCGATGCCCACGCGGCCAGCTGGATCGGCGATGTGAGCTGGGCATATGATCTCCTCGGTTCGCTGGGCGCCCGCCCGGGCGATATCTGGGCCCCCGATCCCGCCCGCCAAGCGCTATAGATCCACTCCTAACGCACGCGCCATGAGCTTGGCGATGTCGGTGTTGTCGAGCATCTCGACGTCGAACCATTCCTGGCCGGGGCCCTGGGCGAACACCGGAACAGGGGCGGTAGTATGGTCGCTGGATCCGAATACAAGCCGGCCGTCTTCTGTTACCTGCAGTTGCCCGGTCTCATGATCGGCGGTCACGATGACCAGGGTGTCGCCGCGCCGGCGGGCGAAGTCGAGCGCTGCCCAGATGGCATCGTCAAACGATCTTACTTCCATCGGCAACCTGTCTGCATCATTGGCGTGACAAGCATGGTCGATGCGCCCGCCCTCTACCATAAGGAAGAACCCGGCGTCCCCGCTTGAGGCTGCGAGCAGGTCCAGCGCCTTCTGGGCCATCTGGCGCAGGCTGGGCTCTTCGGCCGGATCCCGGTCCACCTCATACGCCATGTCGGTCAGGGTGAACAGCCCGAGCAAGGGAAGGGTAGACGCCGCCTCAAGCTCGTCTTTCTCCATGACCACCCTATAGCCGGCCTCCTTGGCCATTTCCAGCGCTGGCCGGGCTTTTTCAAACAGTGTAGGCATGAAAAACGCCGCGCCTCCCCCGAGGGCCAGATCCGTCTTGGCTTCGACCAGCGCCCGGGCGATGTCGCGACCGGAACCTCTGTCGTCTATGTGCACTACGAATCCAGCCGGCGTTGCGGACGTTATGGAACACGTGGTGACCAGACCGACTAGCCCGCCCGCGGCCTTGACCGCCTCGGATATGTTGGGCAGGCGCTCGCCGTCCGGACCGATCCCGAGAGCCCTGTTTGTCGTCTTGTAGCCGGTGGCCAAGGCTGTGGCGG